>NZ_JALBGX010000110.1:0-22027 GCF_023006465.1 Rhizobium sp. PRIMUS64
TGGAATTGGTGCCGGTGGCGGCGATGACCGGCACGCGGCCGGCCGCAGAGCGGATGACGAGATCGATTGCCTCGGCGCGCTCCTGCTGCGAAAGCGTCGGGCCTTCCCCCGTTGTCGAGCAGACCGTGAGCCCGTCGACGCCGCTAAGGATCTGCCATTCCGCAAGCGCCCGGAGCGCCGGCCTGTCGAGACAGCCATGACGAAACGGCGTGATGAGAGTGGTGATCGCGCCGCCAGGGCGCGGCATTCTCGCCGTTTCCACGGGCCGGCCTCAGAGCCAGCCGAAAACGACGACGTAGAGCTCGACGCAGGCGAGCACCACGCCGAAGACGATCAGCGCTCGGGCAGTGCGCTTCTCGCGCATCCGCCGGCTGCCGCGCGTGATCCTGTAGGGGTGAAGGGGTTTAGAATCGGAGGACATGACATATCGCATGGCATTTGACCTTTGCAGTGATGGCGAAAGCCTACTGCTGCGCGCGATAGGAAATCCATTCGGGGCACGGGGCGAAAATATAGGAATGGCATAAAGGTGATGGCAGAAATTTCGAAGCGCGGTGTCGGAAAAGCATGATCGCCGCCGTCCTTGCGGTATCGACGCAAACACGGAGCAAGGACATGTCGAAAATGACGCTGATTTCGATGATCGCAACGGCTGCCGCATTCCTCGCCGCGCCCGATATATCAGGTGCTGACGGTGGCACGCCGGCGAGCGAGGACAAAAAGGCCGTGGCGCCGATCGTCAGGAAGGGAAGCGTGCCGGTCAACGGCATCGATTATTATTACGAGATCCGTGGAGAGGGCGAACCGCTGCTGCTCCTTCACGGCGGCCTCGGGCAGATCGAGATGTTCGCGCCGGTCATGCCTGTTTTCACCGACCACCGGCAGGTGATCGCCGTCGATCTACAGGGCCATGGCCGCACGCCCCTCGGCAAGCGGCCGATCGAGCTTCCGGCCATCGGCGCCGATCTCGCGATCCTGGTGAAGCAACTCGGCTACGACAAGCTCGACGTCTTCGGTTATTCCTTCGGCGGCGGGGTGGCGCTGAACATGGCGGCGACCGCGCCCGACCGGGTGCGCCGGCTGGTGATACTCTCGGCGCCCTATGCGCAGAACGGCTTCTTCCCGGAGATGCTACCGCAACAGGCGGCCGTCGGCGCTGGTATGGCCGACATGATGAAGGACACGCCGATGTTCCTCTCCTACAAGGCGGTGGCGCCCGACGTTTCCGAATTTCCGAAGCTGCTCGACGCCATGGGCGCACTGATGCGCGAACCTATCGACTATAGCGATGCCGTCGCCAAGCTTACCATGCCGGTCATGCTGATCTATGGCGATGCCGACATGATCCGGCCCGAGCATATGATCGACTTCTACCACAAGCTCGGCGGCGGTCTGCGCGATGCAGGCTGGATGCGGGAAAACATGTCGAGGAACCGGCTGGCGATCCTGCCTGATCTCACCCATTACGAGACTTTCGCCTCGCCCCTTATGGCGAATATGGCAATGACCTTCCTCGATGGCGGCGGCAAGGCGCCGAACTGGGCCGAGCAGGTCGGAAAGTAAGTGAAGACGGCCGGGCTTTCCGGTCGCCTTTCCCTCTGCGATCAGCTGCCGCGCTGGTTTTCCCTATCCAATTGCGTCACCAGCGCCAGGATCGTTTCCGAGCCTGGCGTCGGCACGGCACTCAGGCGTCCGAGCGTCACTACCATGCCGACCAGCGGCGTGATTTCGAGCGCCTTGCCGCCGATCAGGTCCTGCAGCATCGATGTGCGCACGGCGCCGATGTGGCGCGATTGTTCGAGCCGCTGCTCGACGGTCATGCTGAAACGCGCGCCCAAGGCCTCGCCGACGGCGCGGACCTCGTTCATCACCTTGCCGACCGTGGTCGAAAGTGCCGGATCTGCCATGATGTCGGTCATCAGCGCCCTGGTCAGCGCGCTGATCGGGTTGAAGGCGGTATTGCCCATCAGCTTGCTCCAGATCTCGTCGCGGATAACAGGCGTCGTCGTGATGTTGAGGCCGGCGTCGGTCAGCACCGCGGCGATCGCCTCGAGATCGGGCGAGATCTCGCCCGAGGGCTCGCCGAGCACGAAGCGGCCGTTGTTGGCAAGCTGGATCTCACCGGGATTGATCACCTCTGCGCCTTGATAAGCGACACCGCCGATGACCCGTTCCGGCCCGATCAGCCGCCAAAGCCTGCCGCCGGGATCGAGCTCGTCGAACTGCAGCTCGGCATGCCTGCTCAGGGTATCGCGGTGAAAATACCACCACGGAATGCCGTTAAGGATCATGACGACGCGGGTACCTTCCTTGAGGAGGCTTGCAATGCCTTCGGCAGCGGGTGCTAGCTGATGCCCCTTGAGGCCGGTGATGACGAGATCCTGCGGCGGCAATGTCTTGGGATCGTCGGTCGCGGTGAGGCGGACATTGAGCGGCCTTTCTGCATCGGCTTCGCGCAGGCTGAGACCGTTGTCGCGAATGGCGTCGAGATGGGCTCCACGCGCGACGACGGAGATGGTGGCGTTGTTTCCGGCTTGGCTTGCAAGCTTGACGGCGATAGCGCCGCCGAGTGCGCCAGCGCCATAGATGCAGATGGACTTGATGGACATGCTCGCCTCTTCATGGTGGGGTGATCGAACCTAGATCTAGGTCATTCCAGACATGAGGCGAATGCTAATTTGCCGCATCATGCGTTTTCCTGCGGTCACAGCGGCGCTGCCGCCGCATCCCGAGATCTGGGATGTGGCGGGCAGTGCCCTTCAGGCCAAGGCCGTTGCATCGCTTGGAAAATCCGTGGACAGCGCGAGCTGGCGCCAGGCGGCAAGTTCCTTTTCGACGCTGGCATGCTGCTGCTCGATGACGGCCACCGTGTCGCTGCCGAACGGCATCCGCAGCGGCGGATTGGCCGAGTTGACCATCGTCATGATGCCGGTGGCGAGCCTGGCGGGATTGCCGGGCTGGGCATGGTTGGCGTCGGCGGCGAAACTGCGCATGTTGCCGGCCGCCGTGCCTTCGTAGTCGGCGATGGAGGCCGGGCTCACCGCCAGCGACGTGTCGGCGAGGAAATCCGTGCGGAAGAAGCCGGGCTCGACGATCGTCACCTTGATGCCGAAAGGTTCGAGTTCGGCGGCCATCGACTCGGACAAACCTTCGACGGCGAACTTCGTCGAGCCGTAGACGCCCCAGCCGGGATAGCCGAAGTAACCGCCGATCGAGGAAAAGTTAAGGATGTGGCCGGAACGCTGGCGGCGCATATAGGGCAGCACGGCGCGCGTCACCTTCAGCAGACCAAAGACGTTCGTGGCATAGAGCCTTTCGATCTCTTCGGCAGTGGCTTCCTCGACAGCGCCGAGCAGGCCGTAGCCGGCATTGTTGGCGAGAACATCGATGCGGCCGAAGCGGGCGATGCCGGCAGCCGCGGCCTCTTTCGCTTGTGCCTCGTTGGTGACGTCGAGGGCGACAGCAAGCAGGTTCGGATGATCACCGAACTGCTCGGTCACGGTCTTCGGGTTGCGGGCGGTGGCGATGACGGCATCGCCTGATGCGAGGGCTTCCTTGGTCATCAGCGCGCCGAAGCCGCGGGATGCACCAGTGATGAACCAGACTTTCATGACGAATTCCTCTCGATAACTGTTCGGTTGGCGTCGCATCTCTGTGCTGACGGGTTGAATTTGACCGAAAATCCGTTGCTGTATAAGATTTGTTATTCTTGAAACTATGATGAGTGTATTTCAGTAATGCGAGCCACCGAACTGTCCGAACTTGCGGCCTTCGCGGCGGTCGCGCGGCATAAGAGCTTTCGGAAGGCGGGTGAGGAGCGGGGCGTCACCGCTTCCGCAATCAGTCATGCCGTGCTCAATCTCGAAGACCGGATCGGCGTTCGCCTGCTCAACCGCACGACGCGCAGCGTTTCGCTGACCGAGGCCGGCGAACTCCTGGTCTCGCATCTCGATCCGGCCTTCGGCGAGATGGCAGCAGCGCTCGATGCCCTGAACCGCTACCGCGATACGCCGTTCGGCAAGGTGAGGATTAATGTGCCGAACTCGATCGGCCCCTTCGTCATCGGCCGCATCATCGGCCCCTTGCTCAAAAGCAATCCCCATTTGCAGCTGGAGATCAACGCGACCGACAGGCTGGTCGATATCGTCGAGGAGGGCTTCGATGCCGGCATCCGCTTCGGCGAGCGCGTCACGGAAGGCATGATCGCGCTGCGCATCAAGCCGCGCATCCGCTTGGTCGTCGTCGGTTCGCCCGCCTATTTCGAGACCCGGCCGAAGCCGACGATACCCCACGAACTCAAGCGCCATCTCTGCATTCAGAACATGTTTCCGTCAGGTGCGCGCTATGCCTGGGAATTCGAGAAGGATGGCCAGACCGTCAGCTTTCAGCCAACCGGACCGCTGTCGCTCGATGACCACGAACTGATGATGCAGGCGGCACTTGGCGGTGTCGGCCTTGCCTATATCTGGGAGCCGCGCGTGGAGAAGGCGATCGCCAGCGGAGAGCTGATCCAGGTGCTGGACGACTGGTGCCAACCGGAGGAACCGCTCTATCTCTACTATCCGAGCCGCCGCCACATGTCGGCGGGCTTCAGAGCAGTCATCGACGCGATGAGAGCCGAGTAAAAAGGTCGGGATTCGCATCGCTCACCCTTTTGACTTCGCCGCGTGAACTGGCCAAAGATACTGCCATGGCCGTCATGGCCCGCATCATCGGGAGAGGTTGATGAACCGTCGGATTTTGCCAACTGCCAATCGAAGAGGACTAAAGCGGATCAGCGGTCTGTTTCCTGCGTTGGCTGCGCTGATGCTGCTCGCCTCGGCGGCGGCCGGGCGAGACATCGGACCGCAAAGCCAAATCTCGCGCGAGCAGGTCGAAAAATTCATCGGCCTCTGGAAAGATCACTTTGCCGGCGCCGATAGCCTGCAGCAGCGGCGGACAGCCTTCAGGACGCTGATGGAGACGACGCCGGGGCCGACGCGCATCCAGGTTCGGCAAGTCGATGCCGACGGCGTCGATGCCGAGTTGATGTGGCCCGCTCGTCTTCATCATCCAATTGGCCAAAGGGTGATCCTCTATGTTCATGGCGGCGGCTTTTCCAGCGGCTCGATCCGCACGCACAGCCTGCTCGCGGGATCTCTCGCCAAGGCCGCGTCCAGCGACGTTCTTCTCATCGATTATCGGCTGATGCCCGAATATGCTTATCCCGCGCAGATCAACGATGCGCTGACAGCCTATCGTTGGCTTCTCGACAACGGCTATCGCAACGAGAACATCATCGTCGCCGGAGATGGCGCCGGCGGCAATATCGCGATCGAGACGGTGCTGCGGCAGATGCAGGCGGCGAAACCGCTGCCGGCTGCCGTGATTGCCCTCAGCCCCATCACCGATCTTGCCGCGACGGGCGGCTCGATGACATCAAATGCCGGAAACGACCCACTGCTCGGCAAGGCTGAGATCGAGACGCTGCGCAAGACCTATCTCCGCAGCCGGTCTCCGACCGATCCCCAGGCATCGCCGCTCTATGCCGACATGGCCGGCTTTCCGCCGCTGCTGCTGCAGGTCGGCTCCGGCGAAGTCCTGCTGGATGATACGCTACGGCTCGCCGACAAGGCGCACCAGGCGGGAGTGGATGTCACCACCGAGGTCTGGCCGGGCATGCCGCATCAGTGGCAGCTGTTTCCCTCTTTGCTCGACGATGCCGATCGGTCGAGCCAGAATATCGCCGAGTTCGCGATCCAGCATTTTGCGGACAAACCGCAGGAGTAGAGGCCGCAGGAGTGACGGCCTGAGGAGTTGGAGCCGCAAGAGCACACGCCGGACGCTCTCCGTCATCGCATCATTGCGATGTGCCGCGGGACGGTGAGGGCGCCAGAGGCCGCTCGACTTCCCGGCCGACGCTGAGCGTCTTTCGCACATTCGGCTCCAGCCGCTCGATATAGGCGTGGTCGGGTGCAGCGCCCAGCGCATCCAGCATTTTCGAGAAGAAACACCGGGCCGCTGCCGCAGCGGTGACGTCGAACACATCGGCATCGCTCAGCCCGTGTTTTTTCAGGCCATCTATATCCTGCTGTGTCACCGACGTCGCATCGCGTGCCACCTTGGCGGCAAAGGCCATGATCGCGCGTTCGCCGGCATCGATCGGCGCCTTCTCCGTCTCGTTGACAACAGCTGTCAGCCCGTCGCTGGTGAAACCCTCGCGCAGCAGCACCGAGCCGTGCGCCAGCATGCAATACGAGGATTTCAGCTCTTTTGCCGCCGCCAGCGTCACCAGTTCATAGCGCCGCAGGCTCATATGGCCGCGAATGCTCGAAAGCAGCGCTGCCCAGCTCTCCATCACCTCCGGCCGGTGGCCGAAGGCCCGGTACATGTTCGGCAGATATCCGTAGTTCGCCTCGGCCGACGCATACATCGACGTCGTCTTCTCGCTGGCGGATGCATTGGGGGTGTGAATGAAAGCCATGGCATGATCCTCCTCTATTGTGAGAAGGATAGGGTAGATATGCAGGACAGCAATCCTGAAACATCAGGCAGCGTCACTGGTCGCGGAAGCGTTACCAATTCTTCTGATGGGAAGGGTTACGGTAAATGTCGATCCGCATCCTCTTTCGCTTCGAACCTCTATCGAGCCGCTATGCAGTTCAACGATCTGCTTCACCAGGTTGAGGCCGATACCCGTTCCGGCAATCCCGGTCGACGTCCGGGCACGAAAATAGCGCTGGAACAGCCGTGGCACGTCTTCTGGATCGATCCCCACCCCGTCATCGCTGATGGAAACTTTAACGTTTCCTGTCTCCGCCCATGCCGTGACGCGAATTTCCGATGTTCCAGGCGCGTATTTGACGGCATTGGAAAGCAGGTTGGTAAAGACCTGTGCCAAAGTGCGGGGATCGGCATCGATGAACTCCGGCAGCCCATCGATATCCAACACAAAACTGTGCGACTTTGCGATCGTCGACTGCCGCTCGCAACAGGTTTTTATCAATGATCTCAATGCGCAGGCGTCGTAATTGATATCGATCTTGCCGGTATCAAGGTGTCCCGCTGACAGGATGCTCTCCATGAGATCGACAATCCGGTTCACCGATGCGCGGATTTGATCGACCTTGTCGCTGAGAAATTCGGGCTCGACCGCCCCCCTTTTTCGCAGCAGCCGCTGGGCAGCAGCGTCGATGATTGCAAGCGGGGTCCTGAATTCATGGGATGCCATCGCCACGAATTGCCGCTGCAATTCGTTGATGTTCCGCTCCTGCGCCAGCATGCGCTCGAGTTCCCGCGCCTGTCGCTCGACTTCCGCCGTGCGGCTCTTAACCGTCGCTTCGAGCTGATCATGATGTCGGCGCAGCTCTTCGGCAAGTCGAACGGTCTTGGTGACGTCCTCATGGGTGGCCACGTATCCACCGTTTTGCATCGGATTGTGGGTGATCTTGATAACGCGCCCATCGGCCAGGACGATGTTCTGGCTGGCCGGCGCACCGCGGGCTGTCGCTTCGAAGACCACGTCAAAATAGGTCGTGGTATCGGCCGGGCCATTTCCCTCCCGGCTGCGATAGGCCAGGATATCCACAAGCGGCGTTCCCGGTTGCGTCAGAAGGTCCGGCAGATTGTACATCCGCGCGTAGGAGGCGTTGCACAATATCAGGTTCTTGGTCGAATCGAACATGCATAGCCCATGCGGCATGTTGCTGAGGGCTGCGTCGAACCGGCGATGTTGTTCGGTCAGGCTGTCTTCGACCCGAATGAGAGTCGAGATGTCTTCGTAACTGAGGATCCAGCCTCCATCCCTCGATGGGGCGCAGGTCAATGAGACCATTCCTCCGTCCGAAAGGGCAAACTGAGACGTGGGCGGTCCACCGACCATCGATCGCCGGGACGCCACCGCACGGCAGTCTGCAGTGCCCGGCAATCCGTCGATATTCATGCCTTTGCGAATGGCTCCTTGCGGAAGGCCGAGAATATCAAGCGTGCGTGAATTGAAAGCCGTCACCGTACCGGCAGGATCAAGCAGAACAATGCCCTGAGGCAGGCTCTCCAGAATGGATTCAAACGAGTGTGACATCATCCGGCCCTGCTTCAGATCTGGCGCGTTTGCACGTATCCGTAGCATTCGTCAGAAACGATAAAGTTTCGCTAATGTCTACCGGCGGGAACTCCTCGACGGAAACCTGGAGCACACCTGATCCGGGATTCTTCTGTCGTTTGCGATAGGCGAACCAGCGTTCAAGCGGAAGCTGCTTTGGTTCTGCCGGCAGGCTGCGGCGAACCGTATGTCGACTTCAGGTGGAACGCCAGGCTGAGCAGCAGATAATCGTCCTTATTGTCGATGTCCTTGCCCATCAATAGCTGCGCCCGCTGCAGCCTTTGATAGAGGGTGTTGATGTGTATGCCGAGGGAGGCCGCTGCCTTGGACGCTGATTTTCCGCACTCGATGTAGATTTCCAAGGTCCTTAGAAGGGCGTCGCCGTTTGCTTCATTCTCGAAGGGAGCGAGTATCTGATCTGCGAATTCGAGGATATCAGCAGCGGATTGTTTGCGCAGCAGTCTGTCGATGCCGGTCTCGCTGTGCATGAGGATGCCCGGCCGATGCCGCATGCCCATGAGATGCGCGGCCTCGACAGCCTCGGCGGCGGCTTCGGGATAACGATGGGGCGCGCTTTGAATCAGGCTCGCCCCGCAACACCATCCCTCCGCAGCCGCCTGGTCTCCGATGGATTCCAGGTTCGTCCTCAGGGTTTCCTCGGTGGCGGCGCAGAACAGCAGGAAGACGCCTTCGTCCGTATAGAACGACAGCTGGTTGCGGATCGTCGCCGCCTTCAATGCCTGCTGCAGCGTTCTCTGCAGGAACAGGCTCTGGTTCTGGGCGCTCTCCTGCTCGTGCCTGACAAAGATGATCTGGCAGTACTTCCTGATCTGGAAGCCGAACCGGACGGCTCCGCCAGACGTGACGAGATCATCCCTTCCCAAGGCCTCGAAGTGCTTCCGTCTCTTGCTGTTGAGGATTTCGTCCTGTGACGCGCTGCGGACAATTTCGAGCGCTACGAAAGCGGATACCACGCCCAAGATCGCAGCGGCATAGCTTGCTTTGTCGCCGCGCTCGAAACGAAAGGCTCCGACGACGTCGTCGGCGACACGGACGGGATGCACGAGGACGGCCTCCGCGGTCTTCGGCTCCTTCCATTCCTTGGACCCGAACGTCGTTCCAAAAATATCGGCGTAGTGGAAATCGATGCCGTAATGCGTCGCTATTTCCTCGAGATGTTCGCTGAGTGGCCGGTGGTGCGTGAAGATGGAGAGGATGTCGTCATGGGCCGAGAGCGAGCGCGCCAGCTCCGCATTGCGCTTTTCGATCTCCAGCCGCATCCGGTTGATGCTTTCATTCGATCGGACGGCCAACTCGTAGGCCTGCGACTTCTTGTAGGCGATGGCAAGCTGCGTCGCGACGGCTGCAAGCAGGCTTACGCTGAATTCACCATAGGCGGACCCCTCCCGAAACGACATGACTGTCAGCGTCCCCAGCGTCGTCGTATCCGTCCTGATGGGAACGCAGATAAGGCTATGAGAGAGGCGCTGTTCGGACAGGAAGCGAACGTTCGGCGCACGCAGGTTCGCATGAGCGTCCCTGATATCTTCCGGGGAGTTCAGCAGGACGGCCGTTCCGGTTGAGAACACGCTGCCGGAGATCGATTCTTGAGGCGTGGTGCGATAATTGTAATAATCGTCGTCGAAGCCGACCTGCGACACCGGAATGAGGAGACCCGACGCCTCGTCGTAAAGTCTCAGTACGCCAGCATCGCTCGCGGCTATCACACTCAGCGTCTGCTCGATCGCGTTCATGTTGATCTCGTTCGGATCGAGAGAATCGAGGACATTGCGATTGATGGCATTCATGGCCTGGACCGCGCGGTTCTGAAAGCGGATGACCGCGCTAAGCACTATCTTCTGTAGGCGGGCGAAGACGGTTTCATAGTGGGCGCCGGGAATCCGCACCTCGCAGACGGCCCCTGCAAAATAGGAAATATCGGCGGTCAATATGGCATCGTCCTCGTCGCGGCGGTGGCTGAAGGTGATCGTAGGTTCCGACGCGTCGGTGTCCGGAATCGTCGGTCGACCCGAAGCTCGCCGCCAGCTCACGAGCGGTCGGCTCGACAAAAGCAAAAGCGAACTCTCAATTTCGTTCATGATCGTCATGTGGCACCAATGTATCTTTTCACACAAATAAACTGAGTGTGATGTGTGTTTCAACATCCAAAAACGGCTGCTCACATATTAAGCATGTTTTATAAACGCTCAAAAGGGGAGCATTCCATGCTTAGTCAAATCAAGCGCAGGCACATCATTGTGGCGATGCTGTTCATCTGCTGGGTCGTCGGGTTCCTCGACAAGACCGCGATCAACATCGCCATCATTCCGATCGTCGATGAGTTCCACCTGACCTCCGAACAGTCCGGGATGATCATCAGCGCATTCTTTCTCGCATATTCTCTGACGCAGCTCATCGGGGGCTACCTTGTTGATCGGCTAGGAACCCGCTCGGTCCTGACCTCGGCAGTCGGCATCTGGTCGATCGGCACGGTCGCGTGCGGCGCCGTCGGCTCCGCGATGGGGCTGGCCGTGTCGCGCGTTCTGGTCGGAATGGGGGAGGCTGTTTTCCCGGCGGGCAGTTCGGTCGCCATAACCGAGAACTTCAAAAAGGAGAGCATGGCCAGGCCGAAATCGGTCATTCAGTCGGGAGCCTCTGTCGGCTTTGCCGTCGGTTCGCTGGTAACCACGGCCTTGATCGCCTACTTCAACTGGCGCGTCATGTTCGTCACCCTCGGCCTAGTCGGACTGGCCCTTGCGATCGCGCTCTATCTGGTCATGAAACCGCTCGCCGGCGCGGCTTCGATCTCCGCCGGCCCGAAAAAGGCAAAGTCGGAAAAAGCCCGGATCACGGCTCTGCTCAAGAACTCGCTGACCTGGAAGATCGCCCTCTGCTACTTCTTCACGAACATCGTGTTCTGGGGTCTCCAGTCCTGGCTGCCGTCCTATTGGGTGAAGGTCAAGGGCATGAGCATGATGTCGATGGGCGCCTACTCGGCAATCCCGCCGACGCTCGGCTTCCTGTCCTTCCTGTTCTGCGGCTGGCTGCTCGACCGCTATTTCCACAAGAAGGAAAAGTACCTCATCTGTATCGGCGCGCTGGTGTCGGCGGTGTTCATCTATCTGATGGCCAACGCTACATCCATCCCGCTGGCCTTCTTCTATCTGACGGTTTCAAACGTGTTTCTGAACGCGATCTCGATCAGCGTGTTCGTGACGATCATGAAGCACTACCCCAGCCACTCCGTGGGGACCGCGACGGGCCTGATCAATTCGCTCGCCCAGATCGGATCGTTCGTCTCGCCCACAGCGATCGGCGCCATCCTGCAAGCCACGGATCAGAACTATCAGACAGCCTTCCTGGCGATGATCGGCTGCGCCATCGTGACCCTCGCCGTGGCAGCAACGCTTCCGGCCGGAAGCAAGGAAGAGCTGGTCGCAGATCAAGCAATTCCAGGACTGGTGAAATGACATATAACGACATCATCGAGCGCGCTGTCACCGACAAGGCGGAGGGGCTGCAATCGGCAGCGAATGAAATCTGGTCCTTCGCCGAAATCCGATATGAAGAGTACAAGTCGGCCGCACTTCTGGCCGACATTCTCGAAGCGGAGGGATTCTCAGTCGAGCGCCAGGCCGGGGGAATCGAGACGGCTTTCGTCGCGAGCTACGGTAGGGGACAGCCCGTTGTGGCGATCCTGGGCGAGTTCGATGCGCTGCCCAATCTCAGCCAGGAGGGCGACGTCGCGGGATACAAGCCCGTTGTCCCCGGCGGCAACGGCCATGGATGCGGACATAATCTGCTGGGTGTCGGTTCGCTGGCCGCCGCCATCGCTCTCAAGGCCTGCAAGGACGAACTCGGGCTTGCCGGTACGATCCGCTTCTACGGCTGCCCTGCCGAAGAAGGCGGCGGCGGAAAGGCCTTCATGGCCCGAGAGGGATTGTTCGATGGCGTCGACGTCGCCTTCACATGGCACCCGTGGGATGAGAACCTCGCCTACCATGCAAGAATGCTGGCGACGAACCAGGTCTATTTCACTTTCCGTGGTGTGAGCGCACATGCGGGCTTCGAGCCCCATCTCGGGCGAAGCGCGCTCGATGCAGTCGAGCTGATGAATGTCGGGGCAAATTTCCTGCGCGAGCACATCGTCCAGGACGGCAGAATTCACTATGCAATAACGGATACCGGCGGAAAGGCGCCCAATGTCGTCCAGTCGCAGGCCGAAGTACTCTACAAGGTCCGCGCGCCGCTGATGGCTCAGGTGCGGGACATCACCGAGCGGGTCAAGGACGTGGCTCGTGGAGCGGCACTGATGACGGGAACGGAGGTCGAAATCACCTTCGATGCAGCCTCTGCCGACCTCATACCGAACGCCACGCTGGCAGGTGTGATTCACCAGGAGCTCGACAAGATCGGCGGAGCGTCCTTCTCGAACAGCGAGAAGGGGTTCGCGGCGGAGATCCAGAGGACTTTTCCGAGGGATGTTCAAGCGCGCATCGAGAAGCGCGGGACGATCCTCTCTGAACATGTCAACGAGTTTCAGGAAAAGCCGACATTTCTCCATGGCTCGACCGATGTCGGCGACGTCAGCTGGATCGTTCCCACCGGACAGGTCTATATGGCGACATCAGCCTACGGAACGCCTCCGCATAGCTGGCAGATGGTTGCGCAGGGCAAGACTTCCTACGCGCATAAAGGAATGCTTCAGGCCGGCAAGGTCATGGCCGCCGCCGCCGCCAGATGTCTCCAGGACAGCGAGTTGATCGGCCAGGCGAAGCAGGAACATCTGAGGGAGCTCGGAGGCGCTTCCTACAAGCCTCTCATCCCGCTCGAGACGAAGCCGATGAAGGTCCGCTAGGCAAATGCGGACGGTTATGTGAGCCATGGAATAGCTGCGAGCAATAGCGAGCGGCGAGGGGACTTCAGCCGAGTTTGGCCAGTTGCTCGTCCAGAAGGTCAAGGCTGTCCTCTCCCACTTCGTTGACATCACTCGGCATGGGTTCACCTGTCTCCTGATAAACAAGCCAGGCGACGTACATGGCTGCTGTCGTCAGCGCGTTCCAGCCGTCTTCGCTGGGCTTTCCCACTGCCTCGGAGAGCCGGCGGAGCGTCCCGTGCTCATCGTCGCTGTAGATGAGGTCGGAGAAGTACCGGCCTGTCAGGCGTCCGCCATCACCCCAGGTACGGATTGCCGCCAAGGCGGCCTTGGTTTCGGGCGCGTCGGGTTCGGTGCGCTCGATCTGTGCGACCAAAACCGCGGCGATCGCTGCCAAGCGCCGCGCCTGTTCGCGTGGCGGCAGAACCGTCAGCTCGGCGCGCAATTTCATGTCTCCATGGTCTCCACTGGGCTTGTCACAACGTCTATCAACACAGAATAGAGGCCCTTCCTGCTTTTGCCAGAAGGTCCGCCGATTACGCCGCATTGATCGCTTCGACGGAAATACCGGGCGAGCCTGAATCCTCTACTTTATTGCTGCCAACGCATCGGTCGGTCGTGCGCCACGCACGGTTCTGCAGGTCGAAAAATATCGACATATGCCTCTCAGTCATGATCATTTTTTAGACCGTTCCAATTTTCGGGATGAGATTCCGGCAGTCGGGGAGGCAGAAATTTGCCGCAGATGCTTCTAATGGGTAACGGTTCGTATAAATTTCGCTTGACAGAATTGGAACGTTCCAAATATTTAGGTAATCATTCGACGGTGGCGTCGGGAGGAAGACGTGACAAAGGCGCGGGTAACCGTCATCGACATTGCGAAAGCCGCAGGCGTCTCGAAATCGACGGTTTCGCTGGTGCTTCAGGGTTCCTCCCTGGTTAATGAGGGGACGCGTTCCAAGGTCAATGCCGTGATGCGCGAGCTGGGCTACGTCTATAATCGCGGCGCAGCCAATCTTCGACAGGCCAGTGCCAAATCGAGGATCATCGGGGTCGTCGTGAACGACCTGACGAACAGCTTCTTTGCGGAGCTGGCAGTCGGCGTCGACATGGTCGTTCAGTCGGCCGGGTTCGTTCAATTCCTGTCGAACACCAGCGAGAGCATCGATAGGCAGCGCGAGGTTGTCGCATCGATGCGGGAGCATGGTATTTCGGGGCTCATCGTGTCGCCGGCGCGCGCCACCGATGCCGCAGACTTCAAGCCACTCGTCGCGGCAGGGATTCCGGTGGTGGTGGTCGTTCGAAGCCTGCCTGGCGCCAAAGTCTCGTCCGTCGTCTCCGACAACCGGGCTGGCATGGTGTCTGCGGTCAAGCACTTGGCGGAGCTTGGTCACAAGCGCATCGCTTTTCTCGGCGGCTTTCCCGACACCGCTGTCTTCGACGACCGCCTTGCGGGTTACCGAAGCGGCATAGAGGCAGCCGGGCTCGACTATCACCAAGAACTTGTCATCTCGTCGGCGCCTTCGCGAGCTGGCGGGGTGGAGGCGATCGGAAAAGCGATCGTTCTTGCCGACAAACCCACGGCAGCCGTCTGCTTCAACGATGCCGTAGCCTTCGGTGTTTGCGACGGATTGCGTGCGCGCCGTCTGGAGCCCGGCTCCGACTTCGCGGTCGTGGGTTTCGACGACGTCATCGAGGCTCAGGCGGCGGTTCCCGCACTCACAACGGTTTCGGTCGATCCGCAGGGCATTGGGCGCCGCGGCGCGCAACTGCTTCTCAAGCAGATCAATGCGGGCAAGGCCGAGGCGGAGACGGTGACAACAGCGGTTCGGCTGGTTGTTCGCGAGAGCTGCGGAGCCCGCAAGAGCGTAAAAATCGAAACAGGATTCTGAGTAACGCCAATGAACAAGCATCTCACCCCGACCGAAGCGGCCGCGCTGATCCCGGATGGCGCTGTTGTAACGGTGTCTTCCTCGAGCGGTCTCGGTTGCCCGGACCTCATGCTGAAGGCGATTGGCGAACGTTTCGATGCGACCGGCCATCCCCGTGATATCACGACCCTTCATCCGATCGCTGCCGGTGATATGAGTGGCATCAAGGGCGTCGACTATATCGCCAAAAAGGGGCTGCTCAAGCGCATCATTGGTGGTTCCTATCCGTCCGGCCCGTCGTCATCAGAGCCGCCGCTGATCTGGCAAATGATCACCAACAACGAAATCCCGGCCTACAACATCCCCTCAGGTATCCTCTTCGACATCCATCGCGAAGCCGCCGCGAAGCGGCCGGGCGTCCTGACCAAGATCGGCATCGATACATTCGTCGATCCCGAGCGGCAGGGTTGCGCGATGAACGGCCTGGCTTCGGAGCATCCGGTGGTCAAGCGCGTCAGCTTCGAGGGCGGCGACTGGCTGTTCTTTCCCTCGATCGTCCCTGAGGTTGCCATCATCCGCGCCACCACCGCCGACGAGCGCGGCAACCTGACATACGAACATGAAGGCGCCTACCTCGGCGGCCTCGATCAGGCGCTGGCCGCACGCAACAACGGCGGCATCGTTATCGCCCAGGTCAAGCGGATCACCAAGGAAGGCTCGCTGAAACCCCATGACGTTCGGGTGCCCGGGATGCTGGTCGACTATGTGGTCGTCGATCCGGAACAGAAACAGACGACGCAGACGCAATACGATCCGGCAATTTCCGGGGAGATCTTCCGCCCGCTCGATAGCTTCAGCGTTCCGGAGTTCAATGTTCAGAAAGTCATCGCGCGTCGCGTCGCGCAAGAACTTCAGGCGGGGAGCTGCGTCAATCTCGGCTTCGGCATCTCGGCCAACGTGCCGCGCATCCTGCTGGAGGAAGGGCTCCACGGCGCCGTCACCTGGGTCATCGAGCAAGGTGCGGTCGGTGGGGTGCCGTTGCTCGACTTCGCCTTTGGCTGCGCCTCCAATGCCGACGCCTACATGCCGTCTCCCTATCAGTTCACCTATTTCCAGGGCGCAGGCTTCGATGCCTCGCTGCTGTCCTTCCTCGAGATCGGCAAAGACGGTTCGGTCAACGTCTCGAAGCTCTCGTTCCGGCCGCATGTGACGGCTGGTGCCGGAGGCTTCGTCGACATCACGGCGCGGGCAAAGAAGATCGTCTTCTCCGGCATGTTCAATGCCGGAGCGAAGCTTTCGATCGCCGATGGATCTCTTCTCATTGAGAAGGAAGGCAAGTTGAAGAAGCTCGTGAACGAGGTCGAACACGTCACTTTCAGCGGTAGGCGTGCGATCGAGCAGGGGCAGGATATAACCTATGTCACCGAGCGGTGCGTGATGAAGCTGACGCCTGATGGTATCGTCCTCACCGAGATTGCCCCCGGTGTCGATCTCCAGTCCCATATCCTCGATCAGTCGGAATTTCCGCTGATCGTCGCGCCCGACCTGAAAGTGATGGATGCCGAGCTCTTTAGGGAAGCGAACATCGGCCTGTCGCTTCCGGTCAAAGGGGCACGGACGCTGGAGGGCAGCTTCCATGGCTAGCGGAACAGTCAGAATTGATGTCGATGGACATGTTGCGACACTGACGATTTCTCGTCCGGAGAAGCTGAACGCGCTCGACCTCGACATGCTCAAGGCATTGGTGGACGCTGCCGACGAGGTGGAGGCCAACGCCAATGTGCGCGCTGCCATTCTCACGGGCGAAGGAAAGGGCTTTTCCGCCGGAGGCGATATCAAGGCCTGGGGCGGAATGTTGCCTCAGGAGTTCGGTCATCTCTGGGTTCGGCACGGTCACCGTATCTTCGAAAGACTGGCGACCCTGCGGGTGCCGCTCATTGCGGCTCTCAACGGCCACGCCCTCGGAGGAGGGCTTGAACTTGCAGGGGTTGCCGACATTCGCCTTGCAGAGGAGCAGATCAAGATTGGTCTGCCGGAAACCGGCCTTGGGATGGTCCCGGGCTGGTCCGGGACTCAGCGTCTTGTGCGCCGGTTCGGGGCGCAGGCCGTCCGACGCATGGCGCTCGGCGGCGAGATATTCACCGCCGAAGAAGCACGCCTGCTGGGTATCGTGGACGCGGTCGTTCCCACCGGAAACGCGGTGACCGCTGCCAGGGAATATGCGCAGCGGATCGCCGCAAGGGGGCCGGCTGCGACCGAGATCGCGAAGTTGATGATCGCATCGGCGAACGGCGAAGACAATGGAACCGCGGTCGAAGCCCTTGGCTCGATCCTCGCTGCGAAGACCGGCGATCTGAAGGAGGGCGTCGCATCATTCTGCGAGAAGCGCCCGGCAACGTTCAAGGGAGAATGGTAATGACGGTTCTCGTCAACCCCACCGCGCTCAGCGACCACAAAGCGCGTGATTTCAAGATGCTCATCGATGGCAAATGGGAGGCTGGTGCCTCCGATCCGATCGAGCGTGTCGCGC
This sequence comes from Rhizobium sp. PRIMUS64, assembly GCF_023006465.1. Classification (NCBI taxonomy): domain Bacteria; kingdom Pseudomonadati; phylum Pseudomonadota; class Alphaproteobacteria; order Hyphomicrobiales; family Rhizobiaceae; genus Rhizobium; species Rhizobium sp. PRIMUS64. The sequence continues at coordinate 17,358 of NZ_JALBGX010000110.1, forward strand.
CGAGCCATGGCGTCGTGATCAGCCGGTTTCCGACCGGTAGCAAGAACGACGCCGAACGTGCGATCGCTGCGGCACGCAAGGCGTTCGACCTCGGGCCGTGGCCTCGAATGACCGCTTCCGAACGTTCCGCCATCCTGCTCAAGGCTGCCGACCTGATCGCGGCGCGCGCAGAGGAGCTGGCATTTCTCGATGCTATCGAGGCAGGAAAGCCGATCACGCAGGTGCGGGGAGAAATTGCCGGCTCCGTTGACATATGGCGCTACGCGGCGGCTCTTGCCCGCGACCTCCATGGTGAAAGCTATAACACGCTCGGCGATGGCACATTGGGCGTCGTCTTGCGCGAAGCGATCGGCGTAGTGTCGATCATCACGCCCTGGAACTTTCCGTTCCTGATCGTCGGCCAGAAGCTGCCATTCGCTCTGGCCGCAGGTTGCACGACCGTCGTCAAGCCCTCGGAGCTGACCTCAGGATCGACGCTCGTGCTGGGCGAGATCCTGCAGCAGGCAGGCATTCCGGATGGTGTCGTCAACATTGTCACCGGCACGGGACCAGAGGTCGGCGCGGTCATGACCTCCCATCCCGACGTCGACATGGTGTCGTTCACCGGCTCGACCGGTGTCGGAAAGCTGACGATGTCGAATGCTGCACAGACGCTGAAGAAGGTCTCGCTGGAACTGGGTGGGAAGAACCCGCAGATCGTGTTCCCGGATGCCGATCTCGATGCGTTTGTCGATGCCGCGGTCTTCGGCGCATACTTCAATGCCGGCGAGTGCTGCAATGCCGGCTCGCGGCTGATCCTTCACAAATCAATCGCTTCCGATGTCGTCAAGCGGATTGCCGAATTGTCGAAGGCAGTGAAGGTCGGCGACCCTCTTGATCCTTCGACGCAGGTGGGCGCGATCATCACGCCGCAGCACCTGGAGAAGATATCGGGATACGTCGCCGGGGCGAGGAGCGGCGGTGCCCGCGTCGCCCATGGCGGCGAGACGCTCGATCTTGGCATGGGGCAGTTCATGTCGCCGACGATCCTCGAAGAGGTCACCCCTGATATGGCCGTGGCGCGCGAGGAAGTCTTTGGTCCGGTGCTTTCGGTCCTGACATTCGAGACACCAGCCGAGGCGATCAAGATTGCGAATTCCATCGACTACGGCCTGTCGGCCGGTGTCTGGAGCCGCGATTTCGACACGTGCCTGACGATCGGCCGGTCGGTGCGGGCAGGGACGGTCTGGATGAACACCTTCATGGACGGCGCCTCGGAACTTCCCTTCGGCGGTTACAAGCAAAGCGGCCTTGGCCGTGAGCTCGGCCGCCATGCGGTCGAAGATTACACCGAGACCAAGACACTCAACATGCATATCGGCAAACGCACCAGTTGGTGGATGCCGCAGACGGAAAAGCTGGCTTAGCCGGCGGCCGAACTACGCTCGAGGAGGGCGGGTGATTGGTGCGGGAATGGGTCCCGCATCTTCCAAACTTGAACTGGGAGGTTCTTCGATGAACAGGTTTTTGACCACGACCGCAATGATCGCATTGGCTTTGGCCGGTGCTAGCGTGTCCGTACGCGCCGCCGACGTGAAGGAAGTACAGATGCTGCACTGGTGGACGTCAGGCGGCGAGGCAGCGGCACTGAATGTACTGAAGCAGGATCTTTCGAAGGAAGGTTTTGCCTGGAAGGATGTGCCGGTTGCCGGCGGTGGCGGCGATGCGGCGATGACGGCACTGAAGGCGATGGTTGCGGCCGGCACCTATCCGACGGCCTCGCAGATGCTCGGCTATACCGTGCTCGATTATGCCGAGGCCGGCGTCATGGGCGATCTGACCGAGACGGCGAAGAAGGAAGGCTGGGACAAGTCGGTTCCGGCAGCGCTGCAGAAGTTCTCGGTCTATGACGGCAAGTGGGTCGCAGCCCCTGTTAACGTCCACTCGGTCAACTGGCTGTGGATCAACAAGGCTGTGATGGACAAGATCGGCGGCACCCAGCCGAAGACCTTCGACGAGCTGATCGCGCTGCTCGACAAGGCCAAGGCCGCCGGCGTCATCCCGCTCGCCCTTGGCGGCCAGAACTGGCAGGAAGCGACGATGTTCGATTCCATCGTGCTGTCGACCGGCGGTCCGGAGTTCTACAAGAAGGCCTTCAACGACCTCGACGAGGAATCGCTAAAGTCCGACACGATGAAGAAGTCCTTCGACAATCTGGCGACGATCATCAAATATGTCGACCCGAACTTCTCGGGCCGCGACTGGAACCTGGCGACCGCCATGGTCATCAAGGGTGACGCGCTGGTGCAGGTGATGGGTGACTGGGCCAAGGGCGAATTCGTCGCCGCCAAGAAGACGCCGGACACCGACTTCCTCTGCTACCGCTTCCCCGGCACCGACGGCAGCGTGGTCTACAACTCCGACATGTTCGGCATGTTCAACGTCCCTGATGACCGCAAGGCGGCCCAGGTGGCGCTGGCAACGGCAACGCTGTCGAAGAGCTTCCAGTCGGCCTTCAACGTCGTCAAGGGTTCGGTGCCGGCCCGTACCGACGTTCCCGACACCGACTTCGACGCCTGCGGCAAGAAGGGCATCGCCGACCTGAAGGCAGCCAACGAAGGCGGCACGCTGTTCGGCTCGCTGGCGCAAGGCTACGGCGCTCCTCCAGCGATCGCCAATGCCTATAAGGATGTCGTCTCGAAGTTCGTCCACGGCCAGATCAAGACCTCCGACGAAGCCGTCAAGCAGCTCGTCCAGGCGATCGACGACGCCCGCTGAGGCCACTGTCGACTAAAAATGCTTCCCCGCCTGCTTGCGGGGAGGCTTCAGGCTCCGCGCCGATCATGCAGGGATGATCATGCGGGACCGATTTTGGGGAGGAGATGACATTCCATGAGCACCGTTGCGACCACCGATCCGGTTTTGACGCCGAGGCAATCGACGGCGATCTCGTTGAGGGGCCGGCTGCAGGATGCGCTGCCGAAGATCGTCCTGGCGCCGAGCTTCGTCATCACCATCATCTTCGTCTACGGCTTCATCGTCTGGACGGCCTATCTGTCGTTCACCAATTCCAAGACCTTTCCCTCCTATGCGCTGACCGGGGCGCGCGCTTATCAGCGGCTGTGGCGCTGGACCTTCGAGAGCGATCCGCCATCTTCCTGGTACACCTCGATCACCAACATGGCGATCTTCGGCTTCCTCTATATCGGCATCTGCCTGGCGCTCGGCCTGTTCCTCGCCATCCTGCTCGACCAGAAGATCCGCGGCGAGGGGCTGCTCCGGCCGATCTTCCTCTATCCGATGGCGCTGTCCTTCATTGTGACAGGCGTTGCCTGGAAATGGTTCCTCGATCCCGGCCTTGGGCTGGAACAGACGCTGCACCATTTTGGCTGGACAAGCTTCCATTTCGACTGGATCAAGAACAAGGACTTCGTCATCTACACCGTCGTCATCGCCGGCGTCTGGCAGGCGTCGGGCTTCGTCATGGCGATGTTCCTGGCGGGTCTGCGCGGCATCGACGGCGAGATCATGAAGGCGGCCCAGATCGACGGCGCTTCCGCCTTCCAGCTCTATCGGCGCATCGTCATCCCGCTGCTGCGGCCGATCTTCCTGTCGGCCTTCATCGTGCTCGCCCATATGGCGATCAAGTCCTACGACCTGGTGGTGGCGCTGACCTCGGGCGGCCCCGGCGGCTCGGCCTGGCTGCCGTCGAACTTCATGTATGAATACACCTTCAAGCGCAACGAGATGGCCGTCGGCTCGGCCAGCGCCATCATCATGCTGATGACGATCTCGGCAATCATCGTTCCCTATCTCTATTCCGAACTGAAGGAGAAGGCGCGATGAGCAGCGTGACCTCTCCGATAGCAACCTCGACTGCACCGCTGCCGCAGGGTGGCGACGACAGGAACGACAGCAAGAACAACACCCGCTGGATCGGCCGCACCGTCATCTACGGCCTGCTGCTGGTCTTTGCCGTCCTCTATCTGATGCCGCTCTTCGTCATGCTGACCACCTCGTTCAAGACCATGGACGAGATCCAGAACGGCAACATGCTGGCGCTGCCGCAATCGCCGACCTTCGATCCCTGGATCAGGGCCTGGGGCGAGACCTGCGTCGGCCTGACCTGCGCCGGCATCAAGGGTTACTTCTGGAACTCGATCAAGATGGTCGTGCCGGCTGTCGCGATCTCCACCATCATGGGGGCGCTGAACGGCTATGTCCTGACCAAATGGCGCTTCCCCGGCCACACACTGGTGTTCGGGCTGATGCTGTTTGCCTGCTTCATCCCGTTCCAGTCGGTGCTGTTGCCGATGGCAACGATCCTCGGCAGCCTCGGCCGCTTCGGCATGACGCTGCAGAATGCCACGGGCTGGAACTTCGGCTTCGGCAATCCGACCGTCAATCTGGTCTTCGTGCACGTCGTCTACGGCTTGGGCTTCACGACGCTGTTCTTCCGCAATTTCTACGAGGCCTTTCCGACCGAACTGGTGCGGGCCGCCCAGGTCGATGGCGCCAGCTTCTTCCAGATCTTCCGCCGCATCATGCTGCCGAACTCGCTGCCGATCATCGTCGTCACGGTGATCTACCAGTTCACCAATATCTGGAACGACTTCCTGTTTGCGTCTGCCTATGCCGGCACCGGTGAATCCATGCCGATGACGGTGGCGCTGAACAACGTCGTCAACACC
>NZ_JALBGX010000111.1:0-21899 GCF_023006465.1 Rhizobium sp. PRIMUS64
CACTGAATGGCAGGAGATATTCTTCTACGTCATGCGGCGTCCGTCATCGGAGGCCGACATGAACGCAATCCCCATCTGCTTCACTACGCTGCCCGATTACGAGAACTCAAAGGTGAAGAATGGTGGACGAAAGAGCATCAGCCGAGGCGGGTTCAATGCCCCACGTCTCAACCATGAAACTCCCGAACACCATCATCGAACTGAATTCTCTCGTGGCTCCGAGGTCGGATGTCGTGTTGATGTCCAAGCTGATCGGCCAGTGCTCAGGGCTCTTGCTTCCTACTCACGAACTTCAAGCTTGTCGCCATATTTCAAGGCGAGCCGACGGCAGTCCTCGCAATTCAACATGATGCCCTCCGCAAAGACACTCGCGGCGGCGGTCGTGCAAACCGAAACGTCCAGTCTCGCGACATGCAGAATTGCATTACCCAGTAGCATATCGCAGGGTGTAGTCTCCACTTCGGCCCCGCCCACGCTATGCGCAGGGACGCCGCGCACGGTCGCCAGCATTCCGCGCTTTCTTAATATGGTTATGTCGGCATCCCTTGCCATGACGATCTCTTCTGCCGTCCGAGGCGCAGGATGTCCGCCCGATACGCCGCATCTGCAACCAAACGGCCGCGAGACACCGAAGTTCCCATCGCCCATCCAGCGGACATTCCAGGAAGAATCGACGAAACGCCCGATTAGAGAAGCGGTCTTCGTGTCGCTACTGATAATAAGGCCGAAGGAAAATGAGGTAGAACAACATGGGGATCGCAACGACAGCGCTGTGCTTCAGCCTTTGACTGCGAAGATGTAAATACTCGTCTCTGATCTCTTGCGGACACTCCGGAGAGCCCCAAGCGATCCCGGTGTGGATCGTGAACGGAGTTGTGTAGGTAATGTTGCCGAATTTCGAAGCCTTGGCAGCAAGGCGCTCGTTCATGATCAAGTAATACATGCCACCGGCGACGAAAATCGCAACGTCTATGCCGAGCACGACCCTGATGGAAAAATTGATGCTCTCACGCGCGTTAGTCAATAGCTCCAACATACGAGGCGTTTTACAAGCTATCCAGAAGCAAGGGAACGGCTGAGCTGCTTTCCCTTATCCCAACGTAAAGAAGCCATTAATCCGATCGCAATTGGCGACGCGAAGCTGCCGTCCCCATCATGGCGGCAGCACTGGAGTTGGTAGCAAGCTTCTTGGTCAAGGTGTGACAGGGACGGCGCTTCCCGTGCTCCGGCTCTTCGCTCGGTTTATAGGTCCAGCGTTCTCGCGTGGCCGTCTTCCTGGTCGTGAGAACCTCCAATGTACTCTCCATGGAGAAACTCTCGTTGCTCGTCCATGGAAAGCCGATCACAGATCAGGGCGAGGACAACGTGGGAGTGGGACACCGGTTACAGAACACCTATCTGCCGGTGCACAAACTGGATGAATAGTGGCGGCTGCAGACTGCTATTGAGAAATCGATGCATTGCGCTCGGCGTCAGGCAAACTCCACTGCGGGCTGCTTTTCAAAAGCATCCGGAGGAGCGCATCCCTAATTTCAACATAGATCGAATCATCTTTGCTGCCGTTGAGTATGTCATGAGAGGCCTTGGTCATCTGCGGACTCCCTTCACGATCTACGAAGTTTGAAACACACAAAATTCGGCGATGAGGCGCTTCCCCCAGTTTCAACCGCGCGCAGTGCTAACTAATATTGACGAGCTGCTCGTGCTTTATGGTTCAGTGACCAAATTGTATATTGCCTGTATTCGATACCCGGAGGTCGACATGGGCAGGAGGCTTACTACCATCTTCGCCGCGGATATCGCGCAATACAGCCAGCATGTCGAAGATGATGAAATTGCCACCTTGTCTCATCTGGCAAAACTCCGCGAGATAATGGACGCTATTATCCGTCAACATGAGGGGTCAATCGCCAATACCGCTGGCGACAGCGTCATCGCAGTATTCGATAGCGCGGTCGAAGCAGCTCTCGCTGCCATTGATATCCAGGCAGCCCACAAGAACTACAACGAGACCGTACCGTCGGCGCACCGTCTTAAATACCGTATTGGAATCAACATCGGCGATGTCACGGTGTTGCCGAACGGCGACGTTCTCGGAGGTGGGGTGAACATCGCGGCAAGATTGGAGTCGATCGCTCAGCCAGGCGGGATATGCCTCAGTGAGGGCGTATTTGAGCAGGTCGACCGAAAGCTGCCTACCGAACTCAAGAGGATCGGCGAACACTATGTCAAGAACCTCGCGAAGCCGATCAACGTTTATGCGATCTCCGACGCCGATGAGAACTTCATAGCATTATCAAGAAGAAAGTCGGCCGCATTTATTCGAAAGCCAGCGTTTCTGGCTGGGCTGGCAACATTGACGGTCGTGGCTTTCGGGGCCTCGGTCTTTGTCCTGACGCAGCAACGCACACCGGAGTGGGCGCAGCGGGCATACAAGAAGGACGAGCGCGTTCAGAGCAAATCGGAGAAGGACATACTGGCGAACTTCGATCTTGTCACCGAAGGACATTTTGGTCATTCAAGGTATCTGGTCATCAGAACGTGGGGGGCCAGCATGGCGGCACTACTCGACCTGGCCGCGGGCTTGAAGGGACATCTTGCAACCATAACCTCGGCCGAAGAGAACGAGTTCGTCTACAACCTAACTCTTGAGACGCCGGGTTACTGGGTCGTGCAGGACGTCGATGGCGAGCCTCAAAGCAGCGGACCAATGATCGGATTGATGCAGGACGAAGGCGCGGAGGAACCCGATGGCGGGTGGCATTGGGTAAATGACGAACCACTCTCATACACTGCATGGGCTTCCTATCAGCCGGGAAATTCCGGCGGCCACCAGAACTACACCCAGTTCCGAGCTGATGGCAGCGAACCAAAACCCACGTGGGATGACATCGATCCGGCTCAGGATGCCGTCGTCATCGAAATCGAGAAAACTCAAGTTGGCCAGCGGATAAAGTAAGGCTACCCAGCGCGAAGGACCTGCATGCCTACCGACCTCATCTCGTAGTCGAAGGGTTTCTGGGAGTAGACACCGTGTGTCATATAGAACCGTTTTGACGAGATGAACTGCGGGTCGCTCGATGGCTGGTAGCGTCCGGACAACACGCCTCTTCCGTTGATCTGTACCGACACGTCAAATCCGCCCTGTCCATCGAACGCGAGAGTCACGTGCAGATGATAAGGCGTTCCGTCTCGCCTGAGACTGGGTCCATGGTAACCGGCTCCCCGAAGGCCACGATTTTCGACGCAACCTGCCATTCCTTTGCCGCGTGTATAGTCGCTGTCAAAGCGAAAGGTATTGCTTCCTGTCCAGCGTAGACTCATCGGCGGAGAGCAGCCTAGCCGACCATCATGGATCTGGAACAAAATGAAATCATTGCTTTGTGATGCTTTCATCGAAACGGTGGTATCGAACGCATAACTAACTTGGCTGTTGACCGGGATGTTGCCCGAACTCACTTGAGATCGTTGCTTGAAAATTCCGCCGCTGCAATGGTTGGAACTCTTATGGAAGACATAGGCACCTCCTGAACGGCTTATTCCACCTGGATCGACCCCGCATGCCGTTTGCCATCCAAGCGAAACCCGCCGGCCCTCAGCCGCGTATGAAGCCGTAGCTCCCATTGCCACGGCGATGACTGCCGTAAGAATATACGTTGCACCCCTCATACCGTGCCCCCCTCATCGAAAACCGCATGCATCCAGTGTATTAATATCATCTAATGTAACGTGACAGGAGTCATCCAAAAGAGGCAATGACCTGCTTGAGCTTGGGTCGCGGAGACGGTATCAAAACGAAATCCGCGATCGGTGGATGCTAGGTCCAGGTCGCGATGGTTGATAGACGAACGCGGGGATCGAGATGTCCAACCCGCGCTTCGTACCGTTTGAGTCGAGTCCCAAGCGGGTAGCCTTTCCGGTCTCATGGAGCAGCCGGCTACAACGTCCGCGGTTTGGACGGAATCAGGCCCGGAAGAACCTCCCCCGGAGCAATTCCAATGCATTGGCTTGAGATTCGTGGTACATTTGAAGTTGAACGTGATGCATCGGGGCGGGTGGCGCAGTCGGCCGGCCCCGCGGTGACGGCTAACAAAGCGAACACCGGCGAACTCATAGCCAATCGCTCCTCCCATACTTCCCAATTGTTCGATACAAGGCACAGGACCTGATTTGTCGACCGTTCCGTTGACCAAACCGCTGGAACTCCGCGAGTGGAATCCCGCCTAGCCGCCGCAGGACGGGGCGGTTAGAACCGGCGCTCGAACGGCAGTCAGGCGTTCCAAGGCAAAAGAAGCTCAGCGTCGTGCAGGAGTGACCAATCCAGCGGTTCACTAAGGGTTTGAAAACACCGCTCATTTCCTGTAAAATATGCGGGACAGGAGGCGATATAAAGCCGTCGTCCTGTTGACCAGGGGAAGCCGGCGATACGGGCCGCACGGCGCAAAACCCTGGAAAAAGTGGTGGGCCCGGAGGGACTCGAACCCCCAACCAAGCGGTTATGAGCCGCCGGCTCTAACCATTGAGCTACAGGCCCTTGGCGTCGGGTGGCCGGCGCCGTGATGCCGGGGCAATGGTTCCCGCGAGCATCGGTTCGCTCTAACGCAAATTGCAAGGAGCCACAAGCGGGCAGCGCAAGCATCTGTGGACGATGCATAATTCGTGGGCAGCCACTGGAACCTTCTCGCGCGGGCTACACTTATCCAAGTCACATTCCGCATGAAGAGGGCGATCGCAGATGGTGGCTTCGAACAGTGCCGTGGTGCTCATCGTGGAGGACGAGCCGCTGATCCGGTTCAATATCCTCGATGTGCTGGAGGAGGTCGGCCATGTGGCGCTGGAGGCGGCGAATGCCGACGAGGCTCTGGTGGTGCTGAAGGGCAGGCAGGATGTCGATATCCTGTTCACCGACGTCAATATGGCCGGTTCGATGGACGGTCTCCAGCTTGCCAAGCGGGTGAGGGCGATGCGGCCGAACATCGGCATCATCATCACCTCCGGCATGGTGCGGCTCGACCCGATGGCGCTGCCCGCCAATACCGCTTTCCTGCCGAAGCCCTATCTGCACGACGCGCTGATATCGACCATCAATTCCCTGATGACGTAACGGCAATGTCCTGATGACATGGCAGGGGCGCGCAGCCGCAAAACGGGGACTGTTTTTGCGGCTGCGCGCGAGGCGCCGGGAGACATGCTCGTCTTCAGGCGGGCGGAGGGGAACCGCACCCTCAGCTGAAGCTGCTCTTCAGCGCCTCGTTCTCGTGATGGGCTTTCTTTTCGTAGATCGTGAACAGCGCCATCGAGAGGAGATAGGAGAGGAAGGGATCCCCGATCTGCGTGGCGATGTCGCGGGATGCGAGAACATGGCGCTCCAGCGCGCCGATATCCTTCTGCATTGAGGTCTGCGTAGCGGTTTCAGCGAGGCGGTTCATGCTGCCATCTCCAGGAATTGGGTCACGACCGAGCGGGCCGGCACGTGCCTGACATAAAGGGGTAGGGTGAGGCCGAGGGCGGCGCGCATCTTGCGCAGCACGCGGTCCGAGACTTCGAAGGCGCCGCAGCAGACGGGATATTTGCCGTAGCCGTCTGCGCGGCCGAGTTCTTCCACCTCGGCGCCGGCGCGCTTGTAGACGCGCTTGAGGTAGGGCTCGTAGTTGGAGATCATCGTGTGGATGCCGTGATCGAGCGCGCATTCGCAAAGCGCGAGCAGCATCATGGAGAAGGCGCGGCCGGCGTCGATCTCGGGGAAATCCTTGGCGATCGCCTCCTCGTCGATGCACATGCGCGTGCCTTCCCAGATGCCGGGGGCGATAAGATCGGCGGCATCAGGGAACGTCTCGCGGAAGACGTCGTAGAGAAGGGTCGGGCCCGTCGTCGGCATCAGGCGCATGCCGCCATAAAGACGGGTGCGGCTGTCGTTGCACCAGACGAGATAGGCGGGAGCAAGCGAATCGTAGCTGTCACGTTCGTAAGGGCCGATGACAGGAACGTCCCAGCAGAGCGTATCGGCGAAGACCTTCTTGCGCAGACGAAACATCTGGTCGAGTACGGCAGCGTATTTCTGATACTCATGTGCCTGAATGATAACGAACATTTTGCCCTCCAGCGTTTTCAAGTTCGTGGAAAGCAGAATGGTTCAGGCGAGCCGGATCGGAAATTCCCTCAGATAGGCCCCCCCAGATGAGGGGGATCAGAGCATGTCGCGCAAAAGTGTGCAGCGGTTTTGCGATAACGACATGCGCCAAAACAAAGACTGAAAGCGCGAGGAGCGAATCTGAAAGATCGCGACCGGCTTTAGAGCGCCGTGCGTCCGTTTGGACGCACAAAGGGCTAGGGATTGATGATGCGCAATTGAACAGCCCGCGACGCGGCGGCCGAGATCGTGGCGCAGCCGAGCTTGAAGCGGGCGGTCTTCAGGTAATCGCGTGTGGTATGCTCTGATATGCCCAGGATGACCGAAATATCCTTGTAATCCTTGCCGAGGGCGGTCCAGTGCAGACACTCGATCTCGCGCGGCGACAATGCCGGCACCGGATCGTTTTCGCCATGCAGCTCATAGACGGCCTTGCGGTGGATCAGATGGGCGATCTCGATCCACTCGTTGCGGCAGCGGCGCACGAGCTCGGTCCATTCGTCGGCCGGTATACGGGCATTCAGCGACAGCAGGGCGCGGCGCTGCGCCTTGTCGGCGACGGGGATGGAGTAGCCATTGCCACCGATGCCGTGTTTCTGGGCGTCGACCAGCATGGCATAGGCCTCCGGCGTCGGTTCGACCTCGCTCCAGTCGAAGGGCAGCTGGCGTTCGAAGCCCTGCTTGACGATCGGATCGACCTTCACATAGCTGTTGAGGAGGTAGCGGGAAACCCAGGCATCCGGATAGGTGGTGCGCACGAAGGGCGAATCGATCTTGCTCGCGATCGTCTGGGCGAGATGGTAGGTGACGAAATCGAGGTTATATTCCGCCTGGAGAATACGGATGGCGGCATCCACGTTGGCCGCCGCCTTGATCTGTTCGAACGCGGACTCGAACTTTTCGCTATAGGTATTCTCAATCATTTCCACTGCCCCAATTCCCTCAATCCTACCGCGAGGGCCGTCACAAATACAAGGCATCCCCACATATGCGGGGAATGACAATCCGGGTCCCATCTGCTAGCGCCTGTGATGAGGAGACCTCATATGGACAGCAAGAGACCATTCGAGATTGCCGAATGCCAACAGGCCGCCAAGGGCCTGAAATCCAGCTGGCAGGACATGGCAGGCTCCGAAGCGCTGATCCGCGCCCTCGTTGCCGAACGCAATGGCGACAGGCCGCTGGCGCTGTTCTGGACCGAGGTTCACCGGGCGCTCTGCCAGGAAACCAACGCTTTCTGACGATCGGCCTTCCCGAACGGCTCAGCCCTTTCTCCGCAATTTAGGCGGGCCACCCACGCCGGTCGGCAGGGAAATCCCACCGCCTTTCTGCTCTGCAAAATTGCCAATGAACACGTCTTCATTCATGTCGTGATTCGATTTGGCGGCGAAAGGATCGGACGCTGCGTTCTGGATATATGGTTAAGAAATCCGCATTAATTTATGGATTTGTGCCAAAACGGTTGACGGAGCGTTTGCGGCAGGAGCAAGGGTGCTTGTGGAAACGGTTACACTCCTCACCTGTACCGCCACTGGCTGCAGACTGTTTCGACTGTCATCACCGATGTGTGAAATGGAATGACTGAAAAGCGCGTGCATCTGGTCTTCAAGACCCATCTCGATATCGGCTTTACCGACCATGCCGAGAAAGTCCGCCGGCAATATCACGAGCGCTTCATTCCGCAGGCGATCGAGACGGCCAGGCATTTTCATGCCGAAAATCCCGAAGAGCCGAAATTCATCTGGACGACAGGCGCCTGGCTGATCTGGGACCATCTGAATTCGCGCTCGGCGGGAGAGGTCGCAGCGCTGGAGCAGGCGATCGAGCGCGGGCAGATCCGCTGGCACGGCCTGCCGTTCACCACGCATACGGAGCTGATGTCGCCGGATCTCTTTCGGGCCGGGCTTTCCTATTCGCAGGAGCTCGACCGGCGTTTCGGCAAGACGACGATCGCGGCGAAGATGACCGATGTGCCTGGCCATACGCTCGGCATGGTGCCGTTGCTTGCCGAGGCGGGCATCCGCTTCCTGCATCTCGGCGTCAATACGGCCTCACCGCCGCCCGATGTGCCCGACATCTTCCGCTGGCGGGTGCCCGGCGGCGAAGAGGTGGTCGTCATGTACCAGCGCTCCTATGGCGAGACCTGTTTCCCTGATGGTTTCGAGGATGGCCTGAGCTTTGCCCATACCAACGACAATATCGGGCCGCAGAGCGTGCCGCAGACGGCCGAGGCCTATCGCGAATTGCGCGCCCGTGAGCCGGATGCGATCATCCGCGCAGCAACGCTCGAGGATTACGGCGCCATTCTCTGGAGCGAGCGTGAGCGTTTTCCTGTGGTCGAGCTGGAACTCGGCGACAGCTGGATCCATGGCAGCGGCAGCGATCCGGTGAAGACGGCGCGGTTTCTCGCGCTGCAGCGGCTCTACGACCGCTTCGCGGCGGATGGTCTCGACGCGCGGCGTCTTGCCTTCGGGCGCGGGCTGGCGATGGTGGCCGAGCATACCTGCGGCGTCGATATCAAATCCTATCTGCGCGACGACAAGGCGTGGTCGCGGGCCGATTTCGAGGCCGCACGCCGATCCGATTATCGCTTCGCCTATACCGAAGCCTCATGGGACGAGCAGCGGGCCTATCTCGACCAGGCGATTTCGGAGCTCGACGAGACGGACCGGAAGGCGGCCCAGGCCGTGCTCGCCGAACTCGCCACGCCTGCCGTCATCGAGGGCGGTGGGCGGGAGCTCCGCTTGCAGGCCGGTGGCTGGTCGATCGCGCTCGACGGCGTGAGCGGCGATATTGCCGAAATTACCTCGCCTTCCGGCAGGACGATCACCGGCCGCGACGGCTCGCTGATCGCCTATCGATACGAGAGCTACGATGCCGGCGACATCAACCGTCACATGCAGACCTATCTGACTCATCGGCAGGAATGGGCGATACTAGACCATGACAAGCCGGGGCTTGCCCGGTCGGGGGCGGCACTTTCGAAGATTTTTCTGCCGGTGCTGGAAGCGACTGATGAGGCGGGCATCCTTCTGTCGATGCCGGTCGAGGCCGTGCAGAAATATGGCGCGCCGCCGCATGTGATGCTGCATTTCACCGCCGAGGGCGATCGTCTTGATCTGCGTCTGACGTTGCTTGACAAGCCGGCCAACCGCATGCCGGAGGCAAGCTTCCTCTCCTTCACGCCTGATCGTGCCGCGGAGTGGAATTTCCGCAAGATGGGCCTCTGGCATCGATCGGGGAATATTGCGACGAGCGGCGGCGGACAATTGCAGGCGGTGACATCGGCACGCGGTGATCTTGCCGATGGTCCGCTGACAATCGAAACCTTCGATGCGCCGCTCGTTGCGCCGCAAGGCTCAGATTTCATGACGTTTTGCAGGACGTTGCCGGATTTCACCGCCGGCATCCGTTTCAATCTGCACAACAATAAATGGGGAACCAATTTCCCGATGTGGTGGCAGGGAGATTTTCAGGCGCGTTTCCGGTTAAGGCTCGACTGAGTCACCCCTAACGGGGATGCGATCCCGCGGGGATTTGCCGCTCGACCCGGTACGGATTGAGCCGTCCGGGCCGAGACAGGAAGCGGTTCAGCCGACGCTTGCCGATCGGCCGAGCCAGCCGGTGCATAGCGCTTCGGGCTGCCTCGGGCGAAACTTCAGTACTTCGCGACCGTCGGAAGAGGCCTTCGTGCGCTCCAGTGCATCGCGTTCGGCAACTGCCTGGCGCCAGTGTTCGTCGTCGCGGCCGTGAGGACGGCCCTGTTTCTCCCAGATCGCGTAAGCTCTTTTGCTGATCCATTCGTGGCGTCTATTGCTCATCTATCCATTCCACTCGTCTAAAGTATTATTCGGCAATTTTGTCCTGCAGAACCGGTGGCCGGCGTTTGGCTGCCATCAGCAGGTCGAGTTCGATCGAGGAGGGTCCGAAACGGGTGAAAAGACTTTCGGCCTGATCGCCATGCAGGCCATATTTGGAGGCGAATTCGTCAAGGCTATAGGGGCGGCCGCGCAGGATTCTGCTTCGGCGCTCCGGTTCATGGATTTGCGTCATTGGTGATAACCCCAGACTGTTTTGCGAATGTGAGAACAAAACAAATTACAGAGACAAAAGTTCCGTGAATTTTCAGGGTTTTTTCGCCTCGGCGTGCCATTCCGGAGCGATCTGAAGCGGCTGGCATAGATTTTTAAGAATGCGGGACGCTCAGAAAATTTCGCCTAAAACATGCAGAAATATCAGGGTGTTATGGAATTCGTTTCCGCAGCGGTTGATAAATGGGCTTTACCCCGGCGCGTTACTCTATAGAATCAATCGTGTTATTCGGTCCGCAGGGGCAAATATTCGTTCCCCGCGTTGATGCCGACCGATACCGGAGGACTTGGCTTCAATCCAACAAGAGGAGACAGACATGATGAATGCACTGCCGCCACTTCATAACGGCCACGCGCCGTTTACCCTCCAGCAGCTGTTTCGCGAAGCGCTCTATGCCTTTGAGGAATGGGACAGCGAATTGACCGAGCCGATCGTGACCCACGAAGGAAGGGTCATTCCAATCAGCTTCGTTTTCGAAGCCATGCGCGAATGCACCGACATCGTGCCGATGAACATTGTCGGCGCCGTCACTGAACGGCTGACCAAGCCGTGGGAGGGCGAAGGCCCGCTCGACCAGATGACCTTCTCCACGGCGGCGCGCGTCATGCGCGTGCTGGTGCGCAAGCGCCTTCTCGCCACCGGTGCCGTGGATCTCGTTGCCGTTTCGGCCCACGCGTCCGAAGACCAGAGCCGCGACTGACAGGATGAGGATCGCGGCCATGGCTGCGATCCTTTTCCGCTTCCTGGCGGAACCTCACCTATTCCCAACCGTTTAATTCGGCAGGCACGGCCCGCCGCTACAGCGCCGCTGTGGCACTTTGAATTGCCGCATAATTCTATCCTTAAATCGATCCCGATCTAAGGAATTATGCAGTCGTGACGGGCGAGGAATAAGTACCATGCTAAAATCCATCGTTCATGAAATCATGGGCACACCGAGGCGTGAGCCTGACCTTCCGCAATCGCTCGAGCAGTTTCGCGACAGGAAGCGGGTGCTGATCATCTTCGCCGATGCGCAAGACGACCGCGCGCTCATTCAGGACGAATGGCTGCGCAAGGCGCATATGCGCCTCATCGAAGAAGACGTCGAAGTGTTCAGCATTGCCGGCGGCGGCGCGTTTGCGCTGTTCGACGATGACTGGGAACTCGATGCCGACGATATTCGCGAGCGGCTGCAGGGGCCGCCGACCGGCGAGTTCGGGTTGATCCTGATCGGACGCGACGGAACCGTGAAGCTGCGCTCGATCGAGCCAATGACCGCGGAGGATATCTTCGCGGCCTTCGAGATGTTGCCGAAGAAGACGCCTTGGTAGTGTTTCGAGATTCCGTTTGAAGCGGAGCGCGGTGGAGCATCCGCCCCGCAGCTTTTGCATGTTCAGAGTTCGAAAGCTTCCTTAAGGCCCAGACTCTTGCGTTCACGCAGGTCGAGATCGGCCTCGATATGGGCGATATGATGCAGCATCAGCTGGCAGGCACGGTCGAGTTCGTTGGCTTCGATCGCCGAGATGATGTCACCATGTTCGGAGTGGCCGCAGCTCGATGCGGTCGACTGCCCGTAGAGCGCAATCACCAGGGAGGAGCGGGCGACGAGTTCCTCCATGAAGCGCTGCATGATCGAATTGCCTGATATGAGCGCCAGCGTCAGGTGAAAATCGCCCGATGCCTTGATTTCGGCGCGGCGCGCCGTCTGGCCGCGCTCGCTCATCAGGCGGCCTTCTTCCAGCAGAAGCTGTCTCAGATGCGCGATGTCATCAGGCGTGATCCGCGCCGCGGCCTCGCGCAATATGCCGGGTTCGACCAGGCGGCGGGCGGAAAAGATCTGGCGAGCCTCTTCCGGCGAGGGATAGGCGACGAAAGCGCCACGGTTCTTCTCGACGCTGACGAGGCCTTCATAGGACAGCGCCTGCAGGGCGGCGCGCGCGAGCGTGCGGCTGACGTTGAAGAGATTGCCGACATCGCTCTCCGAAAGCTTGGTGCCGGGCGAGAGCCTGCGCTCGACAATCGCTTCACGAATGGCATCGCGGATCTGTTGCGCGCCTGTTTCGGCGGAGTCTTCGGCTTGCTGAGCCTTGGCGGCGGATTTCATGAAAATCGATTTCCTGATGACGAGAAACCATATCCGTGTTCGCGGCAAAAGTTAAACGGAATTTGTGCCCGAAATGATGGCAATATTGTATACGATTTTCTGCACAAACTGTGCACGATAGCCTAAATCATGTGCAGATTTCGTTGTGCATATAATTTGCTCTCGCAAGTTTTTCGTCGAAAAAAGCCTGATTTCGCAATGGCTTGACGCGAGCAACGGAGTTTGGCACGGCAGATGCATCGTCTTTTCCGAACAGGGGAAGGCATGATGTCGAAAGCGGCAGAGATCGATATAGTATCCGTTTCGAAGGTCTATGGCGCGACGACGGCGGTCCATGCGATCAGCCTGAAGATTCCGGCCGGCTCCTATTGCTGCTTCCTCGGCCCGTCGGGCTGCGGCAAGACCTCGACGCTGCGCATGATTGCCGGTCACGAGAGCATCTCGTCGGGCGATATCAGGCTTGGCAATGTCGTCGTCACCGATTTTCCGCCGGCCAGGCGCGGCACGGCAATGATGTTCCAGTCCTACGCATTGTTTCCACATCTCGACCTGATCGACAACGTCGCCTTCAGCCTGAAGATGAAGGGCGTCGACAGGCAGGAGCGGCAGGCCAAGGCGCTCGAGATGCTGAAGCTGATGCAGATGGAGGCCTATGCCAACCGGCGTCCGGCCCAGCTTTCCGGCGGCCAGCAGCAGCGCGTGGCGTTGGCGCGCGCGCTGATCACCGATCCGGAAGCGCTGCTGCTCGACGAGCCGCTGTCGGCGCTCGATCCGTTCCTGAAGATCCGCATGCGCGCCGAACTCAAGAAGCTGCAGAAGTCGCTCGGCATCACCTTCGTGCACGTTACCCATAGCCAGGAAGAGGCGATGGCGCTCGCCGACGTCATCGTCATCATGAATGATGGCCGGATCGAGCAGGCGGCCGCCCCGCGCGAGGTCTTCGAACGGCCGGCGACTGCCTTCGTCGCGCGCTTCATGGGCGACCACAATGTGCTGTCCGGCCGGGTGACTTCGAGCGAGAACGGCGTGCTCGTCATGACCGTGCCGGAAGGGCAGAGCTTTTCCGTGCGCGGGACGGACAGGGAGGTCGGCGAGCCTGTCGATATCGGTATCCGCACCGACCGCGTGCGCCTACAGGTGGCGACCGAATGGACGCTCGGCTTCGACGGCATCGTCTCCAACATCGAATATCGCGGCTCTTCCGTGAAGATCACCGTTATCGGCGCGGGAAGCGACGATTTCACCGTCATTGCCGACGACGGCGACTATTTCGCCCGGCCGGTCGCCGTTGGCGACACCGTCTCGCTCAGCTGGGCGCTCGAAGATGCCGTGCTTCTCGGCCGCTCTTCCGCATGAGCCATCACCATCAAGAACACTGAACCTTCTATCCAAGAAAAGGGGAACTGACATGACGACTGAAACGACATCGACCAAAGCGGAGAAGGGACTTTCCCGTCGCACGCTGCTGAAGACGGGTGCTGCCGCCGTCGGCGCCATCGCCGGCTCCGGCGCCATCACCGGCTTTCCCACAATCTGGGCGCAGACGAACATCACGCTTCGCCAGTTCGGCACCGGCGTTTCGAACATCAATGCCATCGCCGAGAAGTGCAAGGCCGATCTTGGCATCACGCTGGAGATGACGGCAACCGATTCCGACGCCGCCGCCCAGCGCGCCGTCACCCAGCCCGACAGCTATGACATTGCCGACATCGAATACTGGATCGCCAAGAAGGTGTTCCCGACCGGCGTCATGCAGCCGATGGACGTCAAGAAGCTGAAATATTACGACAAGATCGTGCCGCTGTTCATCAACGGCAAGCTGAAGCCGGAAAGCGTCATCGCCCAGGGTACAGCGCCGCACACGGTCGGCTTCGTGGAGGCGCAGGGTTCCAAGAAGTTCGCCAAGGAGCCGACGCAGTGGATGACGATGGTTCCGACCATCTACAACGCCGATACGCTTGGTATTCGCCCCGACCTCACCGGCCGTCCGATCACCAGCTGGGCCGATATTCTCGATCCGGCCTTCAAGGGCAAAACCGCGATCCTCAACATCCCGTCGATCGGCATCATGGATGCGGCGATGATCATGGAAGCCTCCGGCAAGATCAAATATGCCGACAAGGGCAACATGACGAAGGAAGAAATCGACAAGACGATCGACTTCCTGATCAAGACCAAGGGTGACGGTCAGTTCCGTGCCTTCTGGAAGTCGTTCGACGAAAGCGTCAACCTGATGGCCTCGGGCGAAGTCGTCATCCAATCGATGTGGTCGCCGGCCGTCGCCGCTGTCCGTTCGAAGGGCATCGCCTGCACCTTCCAGCCGCTCAAGGAAGGCTATCGCGCCTGGGGCGGCGGTCTCGGCCTTGCCTCGCACCTCAAGGGCGCGCAGCTCGATGCCGCCTATGAATACATCAACTGGTACACGTCGGGCTGGGTCGGCGGCTACCTCAACCGCCAGGGTTACTATTCCGCCTGCATGGACACCGCCAAGGAATTCATGTCGGCCGACGAATGGGGCTACTGGATCGAGGGCAAGCCGGCGCAGGGTGATATCCTGTCTCCCGAGGGCAAGGTCATGGAGAAGGCCGGCGCCGTTCGCGACGGCGGTTCCTTCGAAGCCCGCATGGGCGCGGTTGCCTGCTGGAACTCCGTCATGGACGAGGACCGCTACATGGTCCGTCGCTGGAACGAGTTCATCGCTGCCTGATCTCCGCAGAGAGGGTGGAGAGCCACTGTCTTTGGCGATGCTCAAGACGTGGCTTCGCTCCGCCCACTCACCTGCCCTTCGGGCATCTGACCGGGGTCGACCCACGGGTCTCGACCCGTCCTTTGGACCCCCGCTGGGGAGAAGAGGGAGTTCGCGGTTTGGCCGCGAGACGAAACTGAGGTGCGCGGTGGCTTAGGTGCCGCCGCGATTCTTTTCTCCTCGGCGGGGAGAAGGTGCCGGCAGGCGGACGAGGGGCGGGGCACGAGCCCTCGGTCGTCACGCTTGACAATGAGACAACGGAGAACCGGATCATGGCGACCATCGCGGCGGAAACGGAGGAGGACGGCCAAGGCGCGCGCGGCGGGCGCGGACTGAGGCTTTCCCCATCGGCGATATCCTATCTCCAGGCGACGCCGCTGTTCGTCATTCTCGGCTTCTTCTTCCTGCTGCCGATCGCCATGATCGGCGTCGTCAGCTTCTGGGACTACGATTTTGCCGGTCTCTATCCCGATTTCCTGACAATGAACTACACCGACACGCTCGGTTCATGGGTGACGTGGAAGACCTATCTTAACACCTTGAAATTCACTGCGATTGTCTGGTCGCTGACGCTTGTCATCGGCTTCTGGGTCGCCTATTTCTTGGCCTTCCACATTCGCAAGACTTCGACGCAGATGATCCTCTTCCTCGTCTGCACCGTGCCGTTCATGACGTCGAACATCATCCGCATGATCTCGTGGATCCCGGTGCTCGGGCGCAACGGCCTGGTCAATTCGACGCTGATCAATATGGGCATCATTCCCAAGCCGATCGAATGGCTGCTCTATTCCGATTTCGCCGTCGTGCTCGCGATGGTGCATCTCTATACGCTGTTCATGGTGACGCCGATCTTCAACACGCTGATGCGCATCGACCGATCGTTGTTCGAGGCGGCGCGCGATGCCGGCGCCTCCGGCTGGCAGGTGCTGTGGAACGTCGTCATTCCGCTCGCCAAACCCGGTATGGCGATCGGCACAATCTTCGTCGTCACGCTCGTCATGGCTGACTTTTCGACGGTGCAGGTGATGTCCGGCGGCCAGAGCGCCTCGGTGGCGCTGATGATGAAGAACCAGATGTCGCTGCTGCAATATCCGGCGGCTGCCGCCAACGCCGTGGTGCTGCTTGCCGTCGTGCTCCTGATGGTCGCGGCCATCCTGCGCGTCGTCGACATCCGCAAGGAGCTTTGAGATGAACCACGAAAAACGCGGCCTGGAATTCTACCTGCTGGCGATCTTCTTCATCATCTTCGTGCTGTTCCTCTACGGCCCGCTTTCGGCGATCCTGATCCTCTCCTTCCAGGGGCCGGATGGCGGCCTGACTTTCCCGATGAACGGTGTTTCCACGCACTGGTTCTTCAACCTGTTCGAGAAGCAGGCGGTCGGCGATTTCGGCGCTTCCTTCCGCCGCTCCTTCACCCTCGGGGTGATGGTGATGGTGGTGACCGTCGTCGTCTCGCTGCTCGCTGGCCTTGCCTTCCGCCGCCGCTTCCGCGGTTCGACCGCGCTGTTCTACGCCACGGTCGCCAGTCTCGTCGTGCCGTCGATCATCATCTCGCTCGGCATCGGCGTCGTCTTCCAGGAGGGAGGGCTGAAGCCTGCCTGGTATTCGTCGGCTTTCGGTGCGCATCTGACCTGGACGCTGCCGTTCGGCGTGCTGATCATGTTTGCCGTCTTCAACCGCTTCTCGCCGGCCTATGAAGAGGCGGCGCGTGACCTTGGCGCCAGCTCTTGGCAGACGTTCCGCCATGTCGTGCTGCCGATGATCGCGCCGAGCCTGGTCGGCGTCGGCCTGTTCGGCTTCACGCTTTCCTATGACGAATTCGCCCGCACGCTGATGACATCAGGCACCTACAATACGCTGCCGCTCGAAATCTACGGCATGACCACCAACGTCACGACGCCGGTGCTCTATGCGCTCGGCACGGTGACGACGCTGTTTTCCTTCACCATCATTCTCGTCGCACTCGGCATCATGACGATGCTCAGCCGGCGGCAGGCAAAGATAAACTGACATGCGCATCCTCATCGTCAATCCGAACACCACGGCCTCCATGACCGAGAAGGCCGCGACCGCCGCGCGGGCGGTGGCGGCATCCGGCACGGAGATCATCGCCGCCACCTCGCGCATGGGGCCGGTTTCCATCGAGGGACATTACGACGGCGCGCTGGCGATCCCCGGTCTGCTCGCTGAACTCAGGGACCGGCAGGTGGCGGGTTATGATGCGGCCGTGATCGCTTGCTTCGATGATACCGGGCTCGAAGCGGCACGAACCTTCGCCGATGTGCCGATCCTCGGGCTTTGCGAATCCGCGGTGGTGACGGCGGGCTTTCTGGCGCAGCGCTTCACCGTGGTGACGACGCTAGAGCGGTCGCGGGTGCTGATCGACAATCTGGTGCGCCGCTACGGTATGGGCGACCGCGCCAAGGTGCGCGCCTCCGACATTCCGGTGCTGGAGCTGGAAGATGCGGCCTCCGGCGCGATCGGCAAGCTCAGGGCCGAGATCGAGCGGGCGCTTTCAGAAGACGGAGCCGAGGCGATCGTACTCGGCTGTGCCGGCATGACCGATCTGGCGCGTGAGCTGCAGGAAATCTACGGCGTGCCTGTCGTCGATGGCGTCGCCGCCGCCGTCAAGCAGGCCGAAGCGCTGGTGTCGCTCGGCCTTTGCACCAGCAAGCGCGGCTCCTACGCCTCGCCGCTGCCCAAACCCTTCACCGGGGCGATGAGCGGTTTCTCGCCGATCCTGAAGGTCGGCTGACCGATGTCCGTTTCCTTCGATTTCGAGCAGCTTACCGAGCGCCAACGCTACAAGCTAATGATCGGCACGATCATTCCGCGGCCGATCGCGCTGGTGACGACGGTCGACGAGAATGGCCGGATCAACGCCGCGCCCTTCAGTTTCTTCAACTGCCTGTCGGCCGATCCGCCGATCCTTGCGATCGGGGTCGAGAATAATGCCGACATGTCGTTCAAGGACACCGGCCACAATATCCGCATGACCGAGGTGTTCACGGTCAATATCGTCTCCTTCGCGATCGCTGAGGCGATGCATATCTGCGGCGCCAAATATCCGCGCGGCGTCGACGAGTTGAAGGAAGCCGGCCTCACGGCGATGCCGGGCGAGAAAGTGGCCTCGCCCTTTATCGCCGAGGCGCCTGCTGCCTTCGAATGCCGGCGGCATGTGACGTTGGAGCTTGGCCGCTCGCGGCAGATCGTCATGGGCGAGATCGTCTATGCGCATTACCGCGACGGGGTCGTCGATCCGGAACGGCTGCATGTCGATCCGGCCGCCGTCGATGCCATTGCGAGGCTCGGCGGCGATACCTGCGCCACCATCCGCGACCGTTTCGAGATGTTGACGCCGAAGCTCTGACATAGGGCATTTCGGTTTTCTTCGAGTCACGAAAGTGCTCTATCTCTTTGTCTTCGCGCAATTCCGGACGCAAAACCGCTGCGCACTCTTGCTGGAATTGCTCCTGGGATAGGCCCAAGTTTTTGCTTTACTTTTTCGGCTCCCGCGAGAATGGTCGGCTACGGATCATTGCGGCAGAGGAGCGCTTTACCCATGACAATCGAGGACGATCTCAGCCGGATCGCGGAGCAGGAGAAAGTCCTGAGCTTCGACGCTTTCGACCTGACGACGGCATGGCAGCTCGGCAAGCTCCTGCAGGAACTCGCTACCGAGCGCGGCCTCGGCATCGCGATCGACGTGACCCTGCATTCGATGCCGGTCTTCTATGCGGCACTCCCAGGTGTGACGCCCGACAACGTCAACTGGGTGCGTCGCAAGCGCAATATGGTGCTGCGTTATTTCCGCAGCAGCTACGCCTCCGGCCTGAAGCTGCAGAAGGACGGCAAGACGGTCGAGGATAACGGGCTTTCCGGCGCCGACTATGCGCCGCATGGCGGCAGTTTCCCGATCAACGTCAAGGGCACCGGTTGCATCGGCGCCGTCACCGTCTCAGGACTGCCGCAGCGCGACGACCATAATCTCGCGGTCGAGGCGCTGGCGCTGATGCTGGCGAAGGATCTGGATACGCTACGGCTTGCTCCGCCGCTCTGATGCGGTTTCTCCCGCCGTAATTTTGACAGAAAAAAGCCACGAAAACTGCAAATTTGCGTCGCCGTGCCGGTGACGCGGGCTTGCCGTGCGGCTAAGCTGCGGCATCGCACTCCTATCTTATCCCGGGACGCCATGATCCGTTTGTTCCTCGCGCTTGCCGCCACCATCGGCTTCGGCCTTTTGCTTGCCTCCTGCAACACGCTTTCCAAGGAGGAATGCGTCGCCGCCGACTGGCGGGTGATCGGCGAGAGCGACGGCGCGACGGGCTACGAGCCGCAACAGCGCTTCGCCGCCCATGCGAAATCCTGCGAGCGCGTCAAGATCGTGCCCGATCAGACGATCTGGTTTCAGGGATATCAGGCCGGTCTCGTGCGCTATTGCACGCCGCTCAGCGGGCTTGCGCGCGGCCAGGCGGGCAGCGGCTACGCCAATGTCTGCCCGCCCGAGACCGCGCCGGGCTTCCTGCGCGGCTTCAACCTCGGCAGCAAGCAGCACGAATTGCAGGCGCGGCTCAGCTCGATGCAGAGCGATTATAGCAATAAGGAAACTGATATCGACGAGCTTTCCGACAAGCTCAGGGATGCCAAGGACGGCGACCGTTCGGAATTGCGCCGGCGGATCGAGGATCTCGAAGACGACATGCACGACATCCGCCGCGACCAGCGCGACGTGCAGGACGATCTCGACCGTGTCAACGAGGATGTCGAGTGGTTCCAGCGGAACCCGAGTGCCGAACTGCCGGCGCCGGGTTACTGATCCTTACAGCGCCGCGCGTCTATTTAGAGCATGATGTCGTCCGAAAACCGCTCGCACTTTTCGGCACCATGCTCTGCTTCAGAGCTTCCCGCCGGCCTCGGCGATGCCCTTGGTCAGGCTGCCGGTCGCCGGGAAGAGCGGGATGAGGCAGGCCTGCAGGGCGTGATAGATGTCACCCTTACCGGGGAACAGTGAGTGTGAGGGAACGAGATCTTCCGTCAGCTCCTCGTGCCAGCCGCCGTTCTTGTGATCGATGAAGGCGCGTTCGATCACGTTCCAGATCTTGCGGTAGGTCTCTTCATGGAAATCGCTCGGCAGGTGTTCGTTGAGGAAATGCGCGGCGGCCGCACCCTCGCAGGCCGGCCACCAGAGCTTGTTGCGCTTGGCGGGCTTGTCGTCCCAATCGAGCGTATAGAAGAAGCCGCCCTTGTCGTTATCCCAGCCGAGCGCCATGGATTGCGCAAAGAGCGCCTTGGCCGCATCCGGCATCCATTCGATGCGTTTGCCGCCGAGCGCCCAGAGCTGCAGGATGAGGCGGGCCCATTCCAGCCAGTGGCCGGGCGTCGTGCCGGCCGGGCGGAACATTTCGTTCGGATGATAATACGTCTTGTCGAGATTCCATTCGGCGTCGAAATGCTCGGCGACGCGCCAGTCAACCGAACCGGCGGCGCGGCGGATGACGAGATCGGCGATGCTTTCGGCCTTGGTCAGATAGTCCCGGTCGCCGGTGGCTTCGAAGGCCGCCATCAGCGCTTCGGTCAGGTGCATGTTGGAGTTCTGGCCGCGATAGGCGCCGCCGTCGAGCGGCTGCCAGTCGGCGGTGAATTCCTCGGCGATTGCGCCGTGTTTCGCTTCCCAGAACTTCGTATTCAGGATGTCGGTGATATCATCAAGCATGCCGTCGGCAAGCGGATGGCCGATCGTCTTTGCGGCTGAGGCGGCAAGCAACACGAAAGCATGGCCATAGCCCTGCTTGTTGGAATCGACAGGACCATCATTGTTGAGGGACCAGAAATAACCGCCATTTTTCCGGTCGCGATGATGGTTCCAGATATAGTCCATGCCGTGGTCGACGACGTCGGCAGCGCCGGGACGGCCGAGCAGGGCGCCGATCGAGAAGCAATGCACGGCGCGCGCGGCGATATGGATGCCGCGAACCTGGCCCTCGGCATCGAGCGGCCCGCCTTGGTCGTCGAGATCGTAGAAACCGCCCTTGGGGTTGACCGAATTGTGCTGGAAGAAATCGAAAAGACCGTTCGCCTGGGTCAGCAGCCAGTCGCGATGATAGGCGCGGGTCGTCCAGTTTCCAAGCGCGGCGTTGCCGGTTGCGGGTGCCATGATGCTCCTCCGATTTCGTGCACAAGCGTCGCAAACGCCTATATAGAGGTCGGGCAAGCCTGTCATCTGGCTAGCGCATCGTGCTTTCCGAAAATCGAATTTCGGAAAACACGATGCGCAGATTCAAACTGCTACAGCGTCCTTTGCGCGTCTTAAAAGACGCGCGGCGCTGTAGACTTGCAAAGCACGAAATCGCCAGGCATATATTGACATAAAGATATCTTTATGTGATTTGGAAGTCTGGTCTTATGACGTCAAGGAGCCCTCCCGTGTTTGACAATCTCTTTGGTCCGGAAACGGGCAAGCGTGACGGCAGTGAAGTGTTCGCAGCTTTGAAACAAGCCGCGAGCGAACGCATCCTTGTTCTCGACGGCGCCATGGGCACGCAGATCCAGGGGCTCGGCTATGACGAAGACCAGTTTCGCGGAACGCGCTTCATCGGCTGCGCCTGTCACCAGAAGGGCAATAACGACCTTCTGATCCTGACCCAGCCGGATGCGATCGAAGAGATCCATTACAGATACGCCAAGGCCGGCGCCGACATTCTCGAGACCAACACCTTCTCCTCGACCCGCATCGCGCAGGCCGATTACGAGATGGAAGGTGCGGTCTATGACCTCAACAAGGAAGGTGCCGAGATCGTGCGCCGGGCGGCACTGCGCGCCGAGCGCGAGGACGGCCGCCGCCGCTT
>NZ_JALBGX010000112.1:0-21647 GCF_023006465.1 Rhizobium sp. PRIMUS64
CGCGCGCCATGGCGGCTCGCGACGGTGGCAAGCGGCCGGATTACCTCGCCGGGCTGAACCCCGAGCAGACCGAAGCCGTTGAAACGTTGGAAGGTCCCGTCCTCGTGCTGGCCGGCGCCGGCACCGGCAAGACGCGCGTACTGACGACCCGCATTGCCCATATCCTCAACACCGGCCGTGCCTTCCCCTCGCAGATCCTCGCCGTCACCTTCACCAATAAGGCGGCCCGCGAGATGAAGGAGCGCATCGCGCTGCTCGTCGGTGGCGCCGTCGAAGGCATGCCCTGGCTCGGCACCTTCCACTCGATCGGCGTCAAACTTCTGCGCCGCCACGGCGAGCTCGTCGGCCTGCGCTCCGATTTCACCATTCTCGATACCGACGACGTCGTCCGCCTGATCAAGCAGTTGATCCAGGCCGAAGGCCTCGACGACAAGCGCTGGCCGGCCAAGCAGTTCGCCGGCATGATCGACACCTGGAAGAACAAGGGTCTCGGCCCCGCCGATATCCCCGAGGGCGACGCCCGCGCCTTTGCCAATGGCCGCGGCCGCGATCTCTATTTTGCCTATCAGGCGCGCCTGACGACGCTGAACGCCTGCGACTTCGGCGACCTGCTGATGCATCCGATCGCGATCTTCCGCAAGAACCCGGATCTCTTGAAGGAATATCACGGCCGCTTCCGCTATATCCTCGTCGACGAGTATCAGGACACCAACACCGCTCAGTACATGTGGCTCAGGCTTCTCGCCCAGCGCCCCAAGGGCGAGCCGCAGAACGTCTGCTGCGTCGGCGACGACGATCAGTCGATCTATGGCTGGCGCGGCGCGGAGGTCGACAATATCCTGCGCTTCGAAAAGGATTTCCCCGGCGCCAAGGTGATCAAGCTCGAGCGCAACTACCGCTCGACCGAACATATCCTCGGGGCCGCTGCCCATCTGATCGCCCATAATGAGGGCCGCCTCGGCAAGACGCTGTTCACCGACCGCTCCGATCCCGACGACGTCAAGGTGCAGGTCCACGCCTCCTGGGATTCGGAGGAGGAAGCCCGCGCCATCGGCGAGGAGATCGAGCAGCTCCAGCGCGGCAAGCATCTGCTGAACGACATGGCGATCCTCGTGCGCGCCTCCTTCCAGATGCGCGAATTCGAAGACCGCTTCGTCACCCTGGGCCTCAACTACCGTGTCATCGGCGGCCCGCGCTTCTACGAGCGCCTGGAAATCCGCGATGCCATGGCCTATTTTCGCCTGGTCGCTCAAGCCTCCGACGACCTCGCCTTCGAACGCATCATCAACACGCCGAAGCGCGGCCTCGGCGACACGACGGTACGTGCCCTGCACGACTATGCCCGCGCCCGCGATATACCAATGCTTGCGGCGGCGGCCGACATCATCGAGACGGACGAGCTGAAGCCGAAGGCGCGAAAGGCTCTCTTCGACGTGATTCAATCTTTCCGCCGATGGCAGGAACTGCTTGAAAACACACCGCATACCGAACTTGCCGAGCAGATCCTCGAAGAGTCCGGCTATACCGACATGTGGAAGAACGACAAGAGCGCCGAAGCCCCCGGCCGCCTTGAGAACCTCAAGGAACTGATCCGCTCGATGGAAAGCTTCGAGTCGATGCGCGGCTTCCTCGAACACGTCTCGCTGGTGATGGATGCCGAGACCAATGAGAACCTCGACGCCGTCTCGATCATGACGCTGCATTCGGCCAAGGGCCTGGAATTCGACACCGTCTTCCTGCCCGGCTGGGAGGAAGGCCTCTTCCCGCACCAGCGCTCGCTGGATGAGAGCGGCCGAGCTGGCCTGGAGGAGGAACGCCGCCTCGCCTATGTCGGCATCACCCGCGCCAAGCACCGCTGCCACATCTGGTTCGTCTCCAACCGCCGCATCCATGGCCTTTGGCAATCGACCCTGCCCTCGCGTTTCCTCGATGAACTGCCGGAAACCCATGTCGAGGTCGCCGAAATGGAGCAGAGCTACGGCGGTTACGGTCGCGGCGGCTACGGCCAGTCCCGCTTCGACAAGGCCGAACCCTTCGCCAACTCCTATTCCACTCCCGGCTGGAAACGCGCCCAGGCCAACAAGACCGATGCCACGCGCGACAATTGGGGCACCCGCTCCGGCCACGCCGTCGAACGCATCGGCTACGGCGAAAGCGGCCCGAAGGGACGCACCATCGAAGGCGAGCTGGTGGCGAAATCGACCTCATCGGAACCGTCGAGGTTCACGCTCGGCGACCGCGTGTTCCACCTGAAATTTGGCAACGGCAACATCACCGGCATCGAAGGCAACAAGCTGACGATCGAATTCGACCGGGCCGGACAGAAGCGGGTCTTGGACGGGTTCGTCGAGCGCGTGTGACCTCGCATTAACACGGCGCGAAAACCTTCACCCGAGCATCCGCATCCTTCCGAGCCCGAGAATATCGTTGATCAGGGCAATGCCGATTCCGGCGGCGACGATTCCCAATCCAATCAGGAAGAGCCGGCGAGACCGATCATATTTGACGGCAAAGAGAGAGTCGCGCGCCAGCAGATCGGCGAACACCTTCACCTGGATGACGATGCCGATAGTCAAAAACAGCATCGGCGGAATATCGATGCGGCTCCAGTCGTTGGGATTGGAAACCCAGACACTAATAAAATTAAGGGAGAAGCCGAGGATGATCCCGGCCGCCGTCAGCGATCCGTTGCGGAACGTCGCATCGATCTTTTCGTCTGGATCGGGCTCGGACATGGCTTCGCTCCGGCTTGCTGCTGAGGCAAGAAAGGCAGAAATCGCGGCAGGGAGCAAGATCGACCTGGCGTAGCGCTTCGAGAAGGCGGACGAAATGCCGCAGCGACGGAGAGTTGGTATATCGCCCATCGCCCCTTCCGCAAGCCGCACCGGCGCGATCTCCTGCTATCGCACGCATGTGCTTCCGCTCGCCAGAACCCATGGGCCGCCAAAAAAAGCCAATAATTCCAATGAGACAGTTTTGGTAACCGAAAGGTTAACGTGCGTCGCCCCGCGCCGTCAATCGCACTTCTACCCTGTCAAAACGTCGCTTTGACGCTTTGCGCAAATCAGCTTAGCCCAAAGGCTGCCCGCCCATGAAAGGCAGGCTTCACGACGAACTTTTCAAAGGAGGTTCAAGTGACCAGTGTTTCATCTCTCGGCAGCACAGTGACCCAGTACCAGTCTCCACTTTCCAGCCTCGACAAGAATGGCGACGGTGTCATTTCGGCGGACGAGTTGGCCGCCGCCTCGCCGTCATCGACATCGGGCACGACGTCGACCGACAGCGACGACAGCAGCACCGATATCGTCAAGAAGATCACCGCCGATATCCTGTCGCTGATGCTGTCCATGCAGAAGACCGACGGCAGCGACGATCAGGGCGACGGCAGCGATCAGAGCGACGACGATTCCAAGGGCGTCTTCGCAGCGATGGATACGAATGGCGACGGCAAGTTGACCGAGTCCGAATTCCTCGCCGCCGATCCGAACAGCATCAAGACTTCAGGTGATAGCGATCCGCTCCTCACCAAGGTGTTGAGCGACATGCAGACGGCCCTTCAGGCCTACCGCAATACCTACGGCGCTTCCGCCGCAGCAGGTGATTCCGCAGCCGATGACGTGGCGGCGGTCTAGCTGGCCAAGATCCGGGCTCTGCCGGGGGAGCCTCGATCCATCGATGCCGCACAAAGGCGTCCTACGCAGGCAGATCGATTTGCCGGCAATTGCCACCGTCGCGGGCGCGATCCGGAAATCATGCACGAGCCGTTCCCATCCCTCCGCTCCATTTCAACACGAGAACCGCCGCCAGCTAACGCAATGATTGCATTAGAGCATTCTGTTTCGACGACTTACTACCGCTAGTGCCAGAATTAACACTTGCGCGTCCGCGCCTGGAAATCCACTAGTTGATCCATTCAGTGTGCTTGGCGTCTTGCACTGCAATAAAGCGAAGGGATTGGCCTTGATGAAAGCGCTGCTGCTCGTCGATATTCAGAACGGCTTCTGTCCGGGTGGCAATCTGCCGGTGCCGGAGGGCGACAAGGTGGTTCCCGTCGCAAACAGACTGATCGATAGCGGCAAATACGATTTGATCGTCGCCTCGCAGGACTGGCATCCGTCTGGCCATGGCAGCTTTGCCTCCGCCCATCCGGGTGCCGCCCCCTTCGAGATGGGGGAACTGTCGGGCAAACCGCAGATGATGTGGCCCGACCACTGTATTCAGGGTACGCTTGATGCCGAACTGCATCCCGAGCTCAAATCCGAAGAGATCGACCTGATCCAGCAGAAGGGCGAGAATCCCTATATCGACAGCTATTCGGCCTTCCGCGACAATGACCGCGACGCCTCGACCGGCCTTTCCGATTTCCTCGAGGACCAGGGCGTCACCGACCTAGACGTCTGCGGACTGGCAACCGACTATTGCGTCAAATTCTCTGCGCTCGACGCGCTGGAGATGATGCCTGGTGTCCGCGTGCGCTTCATCAAGGATGCAAGCCGCGGCATCACCCCCGAAGGCGTCGCCGCCGCCATCGAGGAAATGCGGGCGCATGGCATCGCGATCATCGACAGCGCCAAGGTCCTAGCCGGCTAGTTTAGCTCGGATAACGCCCGAAAAAATCGCATCGAATGTCGGATCGGTGCAAGTCAATCCGTCCTTAGCTCTGAACGCACCAACAATGGGAGTTGAGAGATGAGAAAGTTAGTTGCTGCCGCCTTCGTGAGTTTGGACGGCGTCATGCAGGCGCCCGGTGGGCCGCGGGAGGATCCGACCGGCGGCTTCACTCAGGGCGGCTGGACCGTCAACTATTGGGACGAGCCGATGGGCCAGTTCATGGGCGGGATCTTTACCGATCCCTTCGAACTGCTGCTCGGCCGCAAGACCTACGAAATCTTCGCCGCGCACTGGCCCTTCGTCGGGAAAGACGATCCGATCGGCAAAGTCTTCAACGCCGTGACCAAATATGTCGCGACCACTTCCGCAGAGCCGCTCACCTGGGCAAATTCCGTCGCCCTGCGCGGCGATGCCGCTGCCGAAATCGCCCGGTTGAAGCAGCTGGATGGCCCCGTCCTCCTGACACAGGGCAGCAGCGGCCTGTTGCAGACCCTGTTGGCGCATGACCTGATCGACGAGTTGCGGCTTCTGACTTTCCCGCTCGTGCTTGGCCCGGGCAAACGCCTGTTCGGTCAAGGCGCCAAGCCGGAGGCGCTGAAGCTCACCGCCAACACGGTATCGACGACAGGCGTCATCATGAGCGTCTACGAGCGTGCTGGCGCAATCAAGACAGGCACGTTCGAACTGGCGCAGCCCTCCGAGGCCGAAATCGCCCGCCGGGAGAGGATGAAGCGCGAGGGCTGACGCCTTCTGCCTTCCGCAATCTTTGCGGGGCGCGGCGCCGCCGCGTCCCGTTATCGGCTGCAGCGCCGCGCGTCCCTTCAAATGCGCAAGGAACGCCTTTAACTATGCAGCAGTGCCTTTGCTCTTGTCGTCTCGCTCCAGCAGATAGATGTCCTCGGCCAGGTCCTCCATCTTCCTCAGAAGCGCCCATGCGCATCACGAAGGCCCTGGTTGTAATAATGGGCGCCGATCTCGTCCGCGAAGAAATCGAGCAGGAATTCCGCCGGCAGCACGCCGATCGGCTGGTCGAGCTCGGCCTCGAAATAGCGGCGAATGCTGGCAACGATCGTCGCCTTCGCCTCCTTCGAAAATTCGATCTTCTTCATCATTGCCTCTTTGCCGAATGCGATCGGGACTTTGATGGTTCAGCAAAATCGATTGGTCAATCAAGGAAATTCAATTGCTGTTGCAAGCCATAGACCATAAGGGAAAACTTGTATTCCAACTGGACAAGATCGCATGAATCGCGCCGACTTTGTTGAAGGTTTGCGGGGTGGCTCCGCCGTTGCGCTGGCATCCGCGCCCTTTGGCGCTCTCTTCGGAGCGCTTGCGGTCGAAAACGGCTTGTCGCTCTCCGAAACCGCCTTCATGAGCGCCACCGTCTACGCCGGCGCTAGCCAGATGGTCGGTATCGAACTCTTCGGTCACAATGTCCACGCCTGGCTGATCGTGCTGTCGATCCTCGCCGTCAATTTCCGCCACGTGCTCTATTCGGCGGCCCTGGCGCGCTACATCGGCCATTTCACGCCGGTGCAGAAATTCTTCACCTTTTTCCTGCTCGTCGATCCGCAATTCGCCGAAGCGGTCAAGCGCGGCGAGGCCGGCCGGCAACTCACCTTCGCCTGGTATTTCGGCTTCGCCATCATCATCTACGTCCCCTGGGTGCTGATCAGCGTCGCCGGCGGCATGCTCGGCGGCTTCATTGGCGATCCCAAGGCCATCGGCCTCGACATCCTGCTGCCGGCTTATTTCCTTGGCATCGTCCTCGGCTTCCGCAAGCGAGACAATTTCCTGCCGGTGGCGCTCGTCAGCGCGGTGGCTTCCGTGCTCGCCTACCGCTATGTCGGCTCGCCCTGGCATGTCAGCCTCGGCGCCGCCGTCGGCATCGTGCTCGCCGCCGTGCTGCCTTTGCCGCAGCAAGAGCCTGATCTCGAAGCCGACGCCCTTCAATCCGAAGTGCACGAGGTCTGAGCCATGGAATTCGATCTTCACATGGCGCTCGTCATCCTGGCCGCAGCAGCTGCCACCTTCGCCACCCGCATCGGCGGATATATCCTCATCACCCGAATGAAGAGCATTCCGCCGCGCATGGAGGCGGCGCTGAATGCCGTGCCGGCCGCCGTGCTGACGACGTTGGTTGCACCTGCCTTCTTCATCGGCGGCTGGGAATCGAAGCTGGCGCTGATCGTCGCCCTCTTCATCGGCTTGCGCTTCACCCACACATGGATGCTGGTCGCCGCCTGGATCGTCGTGATGATCTGGCGCCATGCCGGCGGGTTCTGAGCACCGGCCCGGGGCCGGCGCCGAGACATCTTAGTATTCCAGCTTAGTGTTCCAGCGGCAGCGTCGCGTTTTCGAGCCACGCCCTGACATCGTGATCATGGATGAGCGGCATCAGCGCCTCGCAGGTGCGGCGATGATAGTCGTTGAACCAGTGCAGTTCGTCATGGGTCAAAAGCTCGGGAATGACGAGGCTGCGGTCGATCGGGCAGAAAGTCAGCGTCTCGAATCCGAGCATCGGCGCATCGCCGCCCTCGATCTCTTCGGCCCCGCGCACGTAGATCAGGTTCTCGATGCGGATGCCGAAGCTGCCGGGCCGGTAATAGCCCGGCTCGTTTGAAAGGATCATGCCGGGCAGCAGTTCCTGCGTCGAAAGCCTGGAGATGCGCTGCGGCCCCTCATGCACCGAAAGATAGGAGCCGACGCCGTGGCCTGTGCCGTGAGCGAAATCGGCGCCGGCCCGCCACAGCGCGATGCGCGCCAGCGGATCGAGATCGCAGCCGCGCGTGCCCTTCGGGAAACGCGCGGTGCTGATGTCTATCATCCCTTTCAGCACCAGCGTGAAGAAGCGCCGATGCTCTTCCGCCACCGCGCCGATGCCGACGGTGCGGGTGATGTCGGTCGTGCCGTTGATATATTGCGCGCCGGAATCGATCAGGAAGAGTTCGCCGGCCGCGATCATCCGGTTGGTCTCGGTCGTCACACGGTAATGCATGATCGCCGCATGTTCGCCGGCTCCCGAAATCGTGTCGAAGGAAATGTCCTTCAGCGGGTTCTGCATGCTCTGGCCGACGCGGGCGCGCGCCGCTTCGAGATGCTCGGCAGCAGCGATCTCGCTGACCGTGCCAGGCTTTGTCTGCGACAGCCAATAGAGGAATTCCACCATCGCCGCACCGTCCTGCAGATGCGCCGCGGCCGAGCCGTTGATCTCGACGTCGTTCTTCACTGCGCGCGGCAACTTGGCGGGATCGGCGCCCTCCACCACTTCGCCGCCCGCCTTGCGGATGATCTCCGCCAGCGCATAGGAGGCGATATCCGGGTCGATCAGCACGCGGCCGCCATCCCTCGAAACGGCAGCCAACCTCTCCTCCAGCGCCGAGGGCGGCAGCTGCGTGCAGATCTGCGCAAGATAGGCCTCCGGCTCGATGCCGGTCTTGCGCTTGTCGAGGAAGATCTCGGCCCGGCCGTCAGCATGGATGATGGCGCGCGCCAGCGGATGCGGCGTGTGCGGCACGTCGGCTCCACGAATATTGAAGGTCCAGGCGACAGAAGAGGGATCGGCGATCAAAACCGCCGCAAGATTCTTCTTCGAAAGATCGGCGGCGATCGTCGCGATCTTCTCTCTCGCCAGCACGCCGGCCTGCGCGACGTTCTGGATGCTGACCGCGCCGAGCGGCTCGGCCGGCCGGTCGCTCCAAAGCCTGTCGAGCGGATTGTGCGGCAGGAAGACCAGCGTGCCGCCGATCTGCGAAAGGGCTCTTTCCAGACGGCGCACCTCGGCACCCGCATGCAGCCAGGGGTCGATGCCGAGCCGCAGGCCGTTGCTGCCGTTTGCCGCAAGCCAGACATGCGGCGGCTCATTGACGAGATCGCCGCCCGAAAAGACCGAACCGTCGACCTGTTCGGCAAGCTGCGTCACATAGCGCCCGTCGACGAAGACGATCGCCTGCGTGCGCAGGATGAGCGCAATGCCTGCGGAACCGGTAAAGCCCGTCAGCCACGCGAGACGCTCGGAACCTGCAGGAACATATTCGCCGTTGAACTCGTCGGCGCGCGGCACGAGGAAGGCGTCGATGCCGAGCGAATCGAAACCGGCCCGCAGCGCCGATACACGATCCCTGCCGAATTGCGGCGTGGAGGTAACCTCGAAAGACTGGAACATGCTGGAAACCCGAATAATTGAGACGAATCCGGTTAATGGGATGCTGGCCATGTTAGCGAAATTTCAACCGATGGGGAGAAAAAGCGACCAAACGAGTCGAAACCTCTGGGGCCGCTCAACATTTTGACAGAACTGTGACGCCAAAAGTTAATTTGGCACGCTTTATGCATTGGCCGCATGGCTCCCATGAGCGAAACCCTCTGCCTCCGCATTTCAGAATAGCTATATAGGCGTCATCGAACGGTTCGCGATGAACCTATAAACAAAGGAATTCTTGAAATGACCGCCTCTCTCTCGCGCTTCGCATATAGCAGCCCGGTGCAGGCTGGCGAACGCCAGACCGTGCGTCACGTGATCGGCGCCCGCCGCCCGCAGAACGAGGACAGCCTCAAGCTGCTCGGCGCCGGCCAGCGGGCCACGCGCCACAAGGGCGCCCTCAGCTACGCGTTCTAAGCCTGAAAGCCAGTCCGTCTCCTCCCTCCCGGACCGGCCTATTGGAATGCAGTAGAGCCCGCTCGAGCGCTCCTCCCCTTGAGCTCGCGGGCATTGACCGGATAGACCGGTCCAAGGCGGTGCCATCGGCACCGCCTTTTTCTTTTGCCGTTTCGGGATGCGACGCATGCCGCCCAAACCGTGCAGCAGTTTGGGGATCACGACATTGCATAAAAACAAGGATCTAACCGCGTCGCATGAATCAAATTCTATGCGACGCGCATTAGGGTCGGTCGAAGTGGATGGTAACCCAGCCGTTGCGCCAGATGGTCCTGACATGGCGAAGCCTCGCGCCGCTATAGGCGGCAATCACCTTCCAGCGTTGCCCGGCAAGGATGCCGGAGAGAATGACCGACCCGCCAGGCGCAAGATGCGCCGCAAGCTTCGGCGCCATGCGGATCAGCGGCCGGGCGAGAATGTTGGCGATGATGAGATCGAAGGGACCGTGCTCGGAAAAGGCCGTTGAATGAAAGCCCGGCGCGGTCCTGGTGACGATGCCCGAGGCGATGCCGTTGCGGCGCACGTTTTCGGCCGCCACCTTCGTCGCGATCGGATCGATGTCGGTCGCAAGCACTGGTATGTTCCTGAGCTTGCGCACCGCAATCGCCAGTACGCCGCTGCCGGTGCCGAGATCGAGCGCGTTGCGGACCGGGCGCGAGCGCACCACGGCATCGATCACCTCGAGGCAGCCCGCCGTCGTGCCATGATGGCCGGTACCGAAGGCCTGGCCGGCATCGATCTCGATGGCGATGTCGCCGGAGCGAACCTTGTCGCGGTCATGCGAACCATGCACCAGGAAGCGCCCTGCCCTGACGGGTTTCAGCCCCTCCAGCGATTTCACCACCCAGTCGACATCCGGGATGACTTCCCGCTGCAGCCGGGCATCAGGGAAAGAGGTCCTCAATGCCTCCTCGACGCGGGAATGCACCTCCGCCTCGTCCTCGGCCATCATATAGATCGAGGCTTCCCAGATATCCTTCTTCTCATCGATCTCGGTGGTGCCGATGGCAAAGTCTTCTTCACCGAAGACCGCACTCAGAAGGTCGAGGATCTGTTCGGCCTTGCTTTCGGTCGTCGTCACGTAAAGGCGGATTTCACTCACGATAGGCGGTCTTTCCCGTTTCCGTTGCCCGCCATCGGTCGAGCCAACGCCCCATCACGCTGAAACCATCACCCCTTGCTGACGAGATTCTCCAGCTTCTTTACCGCCGTGTCCGGGTTTTCGCCATAGGCGATCGTTCCGGAAAAGCGCCCAGCCGAATCGAGCAAGAAGACCGAAGCGGTGTGATCCATCGTATAGTCGCCGTTCGGATCCTTCTCGTCGACTGGCACCTTCTTGGCGTAGACGCGGAACCCCTTGATAACCTCGTCGATCTTGTCAGGCGCGCCGGAAATGCCGGTGATGCGCTTGGAAACGTTGGAGACGTATTCGTTCATGATCTCGGGCGTGTCGCGCTCCGGATCGACGGTCACGAAATAGGCCTGCAGCTTGTCGCCCTTCGGATCGACCTTCTCCATCCAGCCGTTCAGCTCGAAAAGCGTCGTCGGGCAGACTTCCGGGCAATGGGTGAAGCCGAAAAACAACGCCGTCGGCTTGCCGCGCAGCGCCTGCTCGGTGATCTGCTGCCCGCTTTGGGAGACCAGGGTGAAGGGAACGCCGAAGGGAGCCTCCGCCACCACATTCCCCGATCTGTTGAGATAGTACGTGAACCCGCCAAGAAACCCGGCAAGTATCAGGACACCGATCCAGACGGCGATGCGGAATGTCTTCATTGGCATGATCCTCGATCCAGGCGGATATGTACCGCCCGCCCCTTGCCCCGCGTGATTATAGTCTCGACCGGACGGGCGCAATTCAACAATATGTTTTCTAACCCGCGATCGATTGTCTCACCGGAGACGACGCCGTGCCCTCGGTCGGATCGGCTAAAAATCGAAAGCAACACGTTTTGATGATGTGTTCTCAGCCGAACAAGCAGTTTCGAGATAGATATCGTTAGCAAAGGCTTAAGCCGTTGTATCTATATTAGCAATCGCGTGCGGCGCTCTTCTGCCGTGCTGACATGATGTCTGCCGCGTGGCGAAAACCCCGGACTCCGCATGAGGGAAGACAAACACGAATCCGAGCGGTTTTCGGAAGGGGTATTTCGTGACCAACTCAGCGGCGCGCAAGAGCCTGTCGGCCAGCCAGCGGCTTTCGACGCTCGACGGCGCGGCGTTTCCAGGTTTCGGAACAATGATCGGCGCCGGCTGGTACGAAGCGCTTCGCCAGATCGGCGAAGATGTTTTGCGCATCCATGAACATGTTAAATCAATCGTAACCTCTGCGCGCGAACAATCCGTGGGACTGAACGAAATCAATACATCCATCAGCCAGATGGATCAGGTCACGCAGACGAACGCGGTAGGCCATAGGCTCGCCATCGACGCGGCAAACCTGATGCAACTGGTCATGCAGTTCAAGACTGGCGAGGGCATGAGCGCCCGGCAAACGCCGCGAGAGGGACCTGCCGCCTCGCATTCGAGACAATCACCCGCGCGCAGCCTGATCGGTAAAATCGCGGTCGCATTCAACGGCGGCACTGCCGCCAAAGTCATCGCTTCTCCCGTCGGGGACAACTGGGAAGAATTCTGACCATGAACAACAACGCCATCAAGCAGTCGGGCGCTTATCTCGAAATCGTTTCGTTCCACCTGGGCGACCAGGAGTTCTGCATCGACATCATGGCCATCCGCGAAATCCGCGGCTGGGCGCCGGTGACGCCGATGCCGCACACCCCGCCCTATGTGCTGGGTCTCATCAACCTGCGCGGTGCGGTGATCCCCGTCATCGACATGGCCTGCCGCCTCGGCATGAAGATGACCGAGCCCTCCGAGCGCTCGGCGATCATCGTCACCGACATTGCGGGCAAGCTGGTCGGTCTGCTGGTCGAGCAGGTTTCCGACATGATGACCATCAAGAGCGAAGATCTGCAGCCGCCGCCGGAAATCATCCCGGAAGCCCAGCGCGCCTTCTGCCGCGGCATCGTCGCGCTCGAAAAGACCATGGTCTGCTTCTTGAATCTCGACACGGTCATTGCCGACGAACTGACGCAGGCCGCCTGAGGGCTATCCATATCTGGAATTCGAAGGCCCGGCTCGTCCGGGCCTTTTTGATTTTGCAATGAGAGAAAAAGGGAAGCAGCGCTCTTTCCAAAAATCTCACCGCAGAAGCCCTATTGCGGCTTCCCATTCTTCCAGACAACGTTCTGCCCATAGAGCGGAATGGTCGAGATCGACATCTTCGCCGAGCCGTCGGTCAGTTCGCGCGAATGGGCGAGATAGATCAGCGTGTCGTTCGTCTTATCGTAGATGCGGTTGACGACCAGCGTCTTCCAGATCAGCGACATGCCCTGGCGGAACACCTCGCTGCCATCCTTGGACAGATCGATATTGCCGATCTCGATCGGCCCGGTCTGCCGGCAGGCAATGGAATTGTTGGACGGGTCCTCGAACCAGTTGCCGTTTTTGAACCGGTCGATCAGGCTGCGATCGAAATAGGTGACGTGACAGGTGATACCCTTGACCTCAGGGTCGGAGACCGCCTCGACAATGATGTCGTTGCCGATCCAGTCGACCCCGACCTTGCCGACGACTTCGGCTGAGGCAGCACCGGCGGAAAGGACGGCGAAGGAAAAGGCGGCGAGGAGAAGATTGCGCAGTCTGGACATGGCGGCTCCCTGAATAATCCGCATTTTAGATAAGCATGCACCCATGCTTTGCAAGAAATGGGGCTCGCGGAAGGGATCAGCCTTTCCGGCAGGTACAGGGCTCGTAGGCCCGCGCCGTCAGCCGGCCGGGCCTCATGCCGATCAGCGCCGGTATGGCGTGAACGGCGTTGGCCTTGACGGCTTTCGCCATCTCGATCGCCGCGGCCGCGCAGACCACAGCATCCTCGGCAGCGTTGTGGTGCACGAAACGCAGGCCGAGATGCTCGGCGATCAGGTTCAAACGGTGCGAGAGGAAATGCGGCCAGATTCGCTGGGCCATCTTCAGGCTGCAGAGATAGGTAAGCTCCGGATAGGATTGCCGGTAGAGATCGAGGCTCGCCCGCCAGACGCTGAAATCGAAGGAAGCATTGTGCGCGATCATCGTCGCGCCGCGAAAATCCTCCTCGAACTCGTCCATCACCTCGGGAAACTCGGGCGCGTCCTCGACATGCTCCGGCCGGATGCCATGGATTGCGATGTTCATCCCGGAAAAGCGCATCTCCCGCGGTCGGATCAGTCGCTCTTCGACGCGCGTCACCCTGCCCTCCTCGATCCAGGCAAGGCCGACGGAACAGGCGCTGCCGCGCTGTTCGTTCGCCGTCTCGAAGTCAATCGCGATGGTCTTCAAATCAGCAACCCGAATCGTTTCTTCAGGAACAGGAATACCGCCCCGCTTCCGGCCGCGCAAATTCGACACGACGCATGGTTGACTTTTTAACCCGCATATCGAAACTTGCTGCCATGATCAGTTCCGTGACCATGGCAGCGCTTATCCATCACACCACGACCCTTGAAGGGTACGCGGGAGCGATGGCGCGTTAGCAGCGATCCGATCATCATCCCGAAACCCTGCCGAGGCGAGCAGGGTTTTCGGAAACCGGCTCTCCTCCTGACACCGATGGAGAGCATGAATGTCCGAAAACGAAGAGAATGAACCTCGCGGCCGAGCGCGCCTGCCGGATGGCGTCCTGGTGCGCGCCGTCCGCCTGTCCGATGCGGAGGAGATCACGGATCTCATAAATCTGCCGGGCTACAGGGCCGGCACCTTGAGGCCGCCCTACCAGCGGGTCGAGGAGGTTCGCAAGCACATGGAAAACCAGTCGCCAGGCGCGCTCAACCTCGTCGTCACCCAAAATGGCAAGATCGTCGGCAATGGCGGCCTCAACCGCCTCTCCGGCCGTCGGCAGCACGTCGCCAGTATCGGCATGGGCGTGCATGACGATTTCACCGGCCGCGGCTTCGGACGGATCCTGCTCGGCGCGATGGTCGACGCCGCCGACGACTGGCTTGATATCAAACGGCTGGAACTAACCGTCTACACCGACAACGATGTCGCCATCGGCCTCTACCGGAAATTCGGCTTCGAACGGGAAGGCCTGCTAAGGGCCTTCGGCTTTCGATCCGGGGAGTATGTCGACGCCTATACGATGGCGCGGCTCAGGCTATGAGCAAACGGGCTGGCGGCTTGCCGTCAGCCCCTCACCCGCTGATCAGTGCCAGCCATTCGTCCTCGTCCATCGTCTGCACGCCAAGCTCGCGTGCCTTGTCGAGCTTGGAGCCAGCACCTGGGCCGGCGACGACGATGTCGGTCTTCTTGGAGACCGATCCCGCCACCTTGGCGCCGAGGCTCTCCGCCCTCGCCTTCGCCTCGTCGCGGGTAAACTTTTCCAGCGAGCCGGTGAAAACCACGGTCTTGCCGGCGACCGGGCTGCCAGTCGTCACCGGCTGCTCGGCCTCCTCGGGCGTCACCTCCCCGATAAGCCGGGTGATCACCTCCACGTTGCGCGGCTCCTTGTAGAATTCGACGATAGCCCGCGCCACGACCTCGCCGATGCCCTCGATGGCGTTGAGATCGTTCCAGGCGTCGCCGGCAAGCGTCTCGGCCTCCCGCATCGCCGTCTCAAAGGCGGCATAGGTGCCGTAGGAGCGCGCCAGCAGCTTCGCCGTGGTCTCGCCGACGTGACGGATGCCGAGCGCGTAGATGAAGCGGTGGAGCGCAATGCTGCGCCGTTCGTTGATCGCCGCATAGAGCTTGCCGACGCTGACCTTGCCGAAACCGTCAATATTCTCCAGCTTGGTCAGCGATTGCTGCTGGCGCTTCTCCAGCGTGAAGATATCGGGCGCGGTGCGGATCTGCAGCGACGCGTCCTCGTTTTCGAAGAAGAAGTCGATCTGCTTCGAACCGAGCCCTTCAATATCGAAAGCGTTGCGCGAAACGAAGTGCTTCAAATGCTCCGTCGCCTGCGCCCGGCAGATGAAGCCACCGGTGCAGCGGCGCACCGAATCCATCTTGCCGGTCTTCTCGTTGACCTCGCGCACGGCATGCGAACCGCAGACCGGGCATGTCTTCGGGAATTCGTATGGCCGTGCGTCGGCCGCGCGTTTTTCCATCACCACATCGAGGATCTGCGGAATGACGTCGCCGGCGCGCTGGACGATGACGGTATCGCCCTCACGGATATCGTGTTCCTCCGGTCGGATGCGCTCGCCGCTATTGCCGATGCCCTTGATGTAATCCTCGTTGTGCAGCGTCGCATTGGTGACGACGACGCCGCCAACCGTAATCGGCTTCAGCCGCGCCACCGGCGTCAGCGCCCCGGTGCGACCGACCTGAATCTCGACCTTTTCGACCTCGGTGAAGGCCTGCTCCGCCGGAAACTTGTGCGCCGTCGCCCAGCGCGGCGAACGCGAGCGGAAGCCAAGACGAGCCTGCAGCTCGAGACTGTCGACCTTATAGACGACGCCGTCGATGTCGTAGTCGAGATCCGGGCGCTCGAGGCCGATCTCATCATAATGCGCCAGGATGTCGGCGACCGAGTTCAATCGCTTCATCAGCGGATTGACGGGAAAACCCCAGTCCTTGAAGGTCTGAACCATACTGAACTGTGTGTCGGCGGGCATCTCCGACATCTCGCCCCAGGCATAAGCGAAGAATTTCAGCATGCGGCTCGCCGTCACCTTGGCGTCGAGTTGGCGCAACGATCCGGCCGCGGTGTTGCGCGGATTGACATAGGTCTGCTTGCCCTCCGCCTCCATCTGCCGGTTCAGCGCCAGGAAATCGCTCTTGGCCATATAGACTTCACCGCGGATCTCCACGACCGCGGGCACGCCCTTCGGCAGCTCGTTGGGGATCTCGGCGATGGTCCGGATGTTGGCAGTGACGTTCTCCCCCGTCGTGCCGTCGCCACGCGTTGCAGCCGTCACCAGCCTGCCGTTCTCGTAACGGATCGACATTGAAAGACCGTCGATCTTCGGCTCGGCGGTAAAGGCGATCGACTGGTCGGGCAGCCGGCCGAGGAAGCGATAGACGCCGGCGACGAAATCCTGCACGTCCTCCTGCGAGAAAGTGTTGTCGAGCGACAGCATCGGCCGCGCGTGGATGACGGGCGAGAAGGTGACGGAGGGCGCTGCACCGACATGCCGCGATGGGCTGTCTTCGCGGATCAACTCGGGAAAGCGCGCCTCGAGCGCATCATTGCGGCGCTTCAGCGCGTCGTAATCGGCATCCGAAATCTCCGGCCGATCCTTGCCGTGATAGAGCGCATCGTGATGTGCGATCTCCTTTGCCAGCCGTTCGAGCTCGGCGGCAGCCTCTTCGATCGTCAACGTATCGACGGCGGAACCTTCGGTGGACATGGAACATCACTCCAGAGAATCTGGTCAGAAATCTGGATTGTTTTTAGAGCAAAATTTCTGGATGAAAAGGGAGACCACATATCCTGCGAAAGGAAGGTCGGTTGCCCGGCCTATTCCCAATCCCTGGCATTGCGCAGCCGGATGCCGCTGACATGCAGGCCGGTGTTCCGGAGGCTCTTCAACGGCTGCAAGCTATCGACCACCCTGAGCTCCACGCCGCGCGGCGCAAACTCCCGGTCGAGCCGCGAGATGGCGGTGCGCTCGGTGGGAACAACGCGTCTGCGGGCCACCCACATGCCCGCATCATCCAGATTCTCGAAGCCCTCAGTCGGCAGCTCATAACGGTGGATCGTCTCCGCTTCGAGCCTTTCCAGCCAATGACGCTCGGCGTAGGCGACGGCGCGCCAGTCGCCGAGCCAGTGCCGCCGCTCCGTCTCCAGCGTCTCGGGTTTCGCCCATATCAGGATGCGGGGGCAGTCACGCGGAAAGAGATACATAAAGTCATGATCGGCATCGATCGCCCAGACGAGCGGACCGTTCAGCCATTCCCGGCCGGGCACGCGGGCGGAGGGAATGCGAACCGGGCGCGGTTCGAACGCTACGATACCGGGATCGTCGCTGAAATGGAAAAGTCGCATGGCTTGAGCTCGCCGCCGATCCGGAAGCTTCAGCGCATATCGCTATGCGCGGTGACTGTCATCCCGCCGGCCCGGGCAGAAAGAACGTCGGAAGAAAAATCAGCCGTTGCCGGCAAGCAGCCGCTTCGCCGCCGCCCTCGCCTCTTCGGTCACCGAAGCCCCGGCCAGCATACGGGCGATCTCCTCCGTGCGGTCCTTCTGCGCCATCGTCGCGACGCGCGTGGCGATCTTTTCCGAACCGTCGGCCACCGGCCCCTTGGAGATTAAGAGATGCGTGGCGGCCCGTGCCGCGACCTGCGGCGCATGCGTAACCGACAGCACCTGCACCCGCTCAGAGAGCCGCTTCAGTCGCTGGCCGATCGCATCGGCCACCGCACCGCCGACGCCGGTATCGATTTCGTCGAAGACCAGCGTCGGGGCCGATCCGCGATCGGCGAGCGCCACCTTCAGCGCCAGCAGGAAACGCGAGAGTTCGCCGCCCGAAGCAACTTTCATGATCGAGCCCGGCCGCGTGCCCGGATTGGTCTGAACATGGAACTCGACGACGTCGATGCCTTCGGCCGCCGCCTCCCCCGCATCCGTGCTGATCTCGACCATGAAACGGGCCCGTTCGAGCTTCAGCGCCGGCAGCTCGGCCATGACAGCCGCAGCCAGTGCGGTGCCGGCATGATGACGCTTGTCGGATAGCGAGCGTGCCGCCGCATCGTAATTTTCCCGCGCCAGGCCAACCTCGGCTTCGAGCCGCGCA
Organism: Rhizobium sp. PRIMUS64; assembly: GCF_023006465.1. Taxonomy (NCBI): domain Bacteria; kingdom Pseudomonadati; phylum Pseudomonadota; class Alphaproteobacteria; order Hyphomicrobiales; family Rhizobiaceae; genus Rhizobium; species Rhizobium sp. PRIMUS64. Next base: position 18,040 of record NZ_JALBGX010000112.1, read on the forward strand.
AGCCGCTCCTCGCCCGCGTCGAGATCGGCAAGATCGGCGATCATGCGCACGGCAAGCGCCGGCAGTTCGGTGACGGGAACGGAATATTTGCGCGAGGCGGCCCTGAGCGCGAAAAGCCGCTCTTCCACCCGCTCCAGCTCTCTCGGATCGTATTCGGTCTTGCGGAGTGCCGTCTCGACTTCCATCTGCGCGTTGGAAAGCTGATCGAGCGCGGCATCGAGCAGCGTCACGGTGTCTTCGAGCAGTCCCGGCGCCTCATGGCTCTTGCGCTCCAGCCGGCGCACCAGCGAGGCGATATGGGGCACCGGCGAGGCATTGCCGTTCAGGAATTCGGACGCCTCGGCGATATCGCCGGCGATTCGCTCGGCCTTCATCATCTTCTGCCGGCGATCGGCGAGCTCTTCCTCCTCGCCATCCTGCGGCGAGAGCTTCTCGAGTTCCTCGACCGACGAGCGCAGGTAGTCGGCTTCGCGCGCCGCGCTTTCCACCTTCTCCCGGTGCTTCTTCAGCGTCCGCTCGCTGTCGCGCCACAGCCGATAGAGCCTGGAGACCTCTGAAACCTCGTCGGTGAGGCCGGCGAAGGCATCGAGCAGGGTGCGGTGGGCATTGGTGTCGACAAGGGCGCGATCGTCGTGCTGTCCATGGATTTCAACCAGCATCTGCCCGGCCTGGCGCATCAGCTGCACGCTGACCGGCTGGTCGTTGACATAGGCTTTGGTGCGCCCGTCCGCCGATTGCTGGCGGCGGAAAATCAGGTCGCCCTCGTCGTCGATGCCATTTTCACGCAGGAGTATGCGGGCGCCGTGTTCCATGCCAACGTCGAACACCGCCGTCACCTGGCCCTTATCCTCGCCATGGCGCACCAGGTCGCCGTCGCCGCGCCCACCGAGCGCCAACGACAGGCTGTCGAGCAGGATGGATTTGCCCGCCCCGGTCTCGCCCGTCAGCACGGAGAGGCCGGTCTCGAAGGCAAGATCCAGCCGCTCGATCAGGACGATATCGCGGATCGAAAGCTGGATCAGCATTGGCCTCAGGAACCGAGAAGAAGTTTCTTGCCCGCTGCTGCGATCCACGAGCCCTTGTTTTCACGCGGCTCGGCACCGCCGCTCTGCAGCAGCTTGTAGGAATCAGCATACCACTGGCTGTCGGGGTAATTGTGACCGAGAACGGCAGCGGCTGTCTGCGCCTCGTCGACGATGCCCATGGAGTAATAAGCTTCGACGAGACGCGCTAAGGCCTCTTCGATCTGGTTCGTATTCGGATATTTCTCGACGACGATGCGGAAGCGCGAGATCGCGGCGAGATATTCCTTCCGCTCCATGTAGTAGCGGCCGATCTGCATTTCCTTGCCGGCGAGCTGGTCGCGCGCAAAGCGGATCTTGGCCTGTGCGTCGTCGACATATTCGGAGTTCGGATAGTTGTCGATGACGGCCTGCATCGCCTCGATCGTCTTGGCCGAGGCGCGCTGGTCCTGCGTCACGTCGACGATCTGCTTGGAATAGGTGAGACCGATGAGATACTGCACATAGGCAGCATCCTGGGACTTCGGATATTGCGACATGTAGCGGTTGCCCGAAGCAAGCGCGTCGTCCAAACGGCCTTGGCGGTATTTGACGAAGGTGCTCATCACAAGCGCCTTGCGCGCCCATTCGGAGAACGGGTTCTCGCGGTCGATCGCGTCGAACTTGCGCGCCGCTTCCGCCATGTTGCCGGCCTTCATATTGGCAAGACCCTGGGTGTAGAGCACGTCAGGCGGATCGGTTTCGAGACCGAGCTTGGTGATGTCGATGTCGGGATCCGACTGGCAACCGGAGATCGAGGCGCCTGCGCTGAGCACCAGAAGCGATGCGAACAAAGCGCGCGCTGTCTTCATCATACCTTCAGATCCTGCATAACCCATTCGAAAGAACCCCACTGCTGCCGCTCTCTCCACGGCAGCCACGCCTCGCTGGCGTTTCTAGCCACAAATGTGCATCAAGAGCAACGCAATGATAAGGCATTAACGCATTTTTGTGGCAGCAGCCGCAGAATGATCGGCTTTTCAACTTCTTCCCGACCTGTGGCGGCCAAGCATCGGTCTATTGCCGCAGACATGGCCGGACATAAAAAAACCGCCTCCGGGAAAGAGGCGGCCTGGTCTTGAGAATATGCTGGAGGTCATGCCGACCAGGGAGCGAATTCCGCAGCGCTGACTGCAATCAGTTCGCGGGCAGCGACACGCTGGCGCGGCGTCGACGTCTCCACAACCTCGTAGGCGGAGGGATCGGCGAGCAGCGCCTTCAGCGCATTGGCATTCATCTTGTGACCGCCGCGATAGGAACGGTAGCAACCGATGAACTGGACACCGGCAAGCGACAGATCGCCGACGGCATCGAGCGTCTTGTGGCGGACGAATTCATCCTTGGCGTAACGCAGCCCTTCGACGTTGATGACGGTGTTGTCGTCCGAGATGACGACGGAATTTTCAAGCGAGGAGCCGAGCGCATGGCCCGACGCCCAGAGGCGCTCGACATCGCGCATGAACCCGAAGGTGCGGGCGCGGGAAAGCTCGGCCTTGAAGACGGCGGCGGTCATGTCACCGGCCCACTTCTGCCGGCCGATCAGCGGGCAGTCGAAATCGATCTCGACTTCGAAGCGCGTACCGTCATAGGGGCGGAATTCGCTCCAGGAGCCGCCATGCTCGATCCGCACCGGCTTGGTGATACGGATATAGCGGCGCTTGACGCCGAGCGAGACGAGACCAACCTGCTCGATCGCCTCGACGAAGGGCAGCGAGCTGCCGTCCATGATCGGCATTTCGGAGCCCTGCACTTCGATCACCACATTGTCGAGGCCGAGCGCATAGACGGCGGCCATGACATGCTCGATCGTCGCGACCGAATGGGCGGGAGAGAAGCCGAGGACTGTGCAGAGGTCGGTATTGCCGACCTGCGAGGAGACGGCCTTCAGTTCGGTGATGTCGCCATTGTCATGCAGGCGCTGGAAAATGACGCCGGTGTCCGATTCGGCCGGGTTCAGGGTGATCGAGACGTTAGCGCCCGAATGCACCCCGATGCCCGAAAGCGTCACCGGACGCGATACCGTCGTTTGAAAACCCAGCAAGCCAATTGCCATAAATTCTGCCTTTATTCTTCCGTACCGGCGGTCTGTCCGATCGGCACGGTCATCGTTCATTCTGCACAAGGAGCCTGTCGAAAGGTCTCCTAGTGCAGTTTCCTTGCACCATACTTACGTGCGCCGGCGCTCCAATCCAAATCACTGTTTCTTTCGCTTTGTTACGAAGTCACGCAATTGAAATTGCTCGCGAATCACGGGCTGAAAAACAGCAATGCCCGGGACCTTGATCCCGGGCATGAACGGTGCCGAAGCACGCACTCAATTCGACTGGCGACGCAGGAATGCCGGGATTTCCAGCTGGTCGTCTTCCTGCATCATCCGGGCCTGCGGAACTGCCCGGCCCTGGTCGTCGAGATTGCCGCGACGCGGTGCGTAGAGGCTTGCCTCAGGCGACAGCGGACGGCGTTGCTGCGAAGCGGCCGGCGGTGCGGCGGTCATATCGGCGGCAACGGCGTCGTCGTCGCGGCGGCCAAGCGAATTGGTGATTCGCT
>NZ_JALBGX010000113.1:0-20617 GCF_023006465.1 Rhizobium sp. PRIMUS64
CATGCCAATTCGGGCCAAGGGACCATTCCGACCCCGATTACCATGGAAGAGCTCGAAGACATGCTGCTCGACTTCGGCATCATGAAGAGCGACGAGCAGATGCTGGCCGAATTACAGGCCAAGGAGTCAGCGGTGGTTGCGGCTCAATAACTGCCGCTGTCGACAGGACGCGCTGGCCCTTGAGCCAGCGCGTCCTTCCACGAAAGACGCTTCGGCGACGACGACCTAACCCGAACCTTGAAAGGGGGCAGGGGCCCATGAGCCTTGATTACGAGAATGACAGCGTTTTGCATGAAAAGCTCATTGCGGAAGTGTTAGCGCAATATCCAGACAAGGCGGCGAAGCGCCGCAAGAAGCACCTCAGCGTCGCAACGAGCCGCGACGAGCCTGGCGATGAGCCGAAGGCCCTTTCCGAATGCGACGTCAAATCGAACATCAAGTCCATTCCGGGCGTGGCACATGCCCAATAGGACCCAGCTTTCGAGGGAAAAAAACGTGTCAAATATTGAATGTGAACGTGACACGGACTGCAGGCGAAAGTCTTTGCGTGCACCGTCGTCGATTTTCGTTCCGAACACAAATAGCGGGGCGCAGTTGCCTTGGTATACTATCTACCCAACAATACAGGAGTTTTCTCCAGAAATCGGCGCCCACACATATGAGCAATGGCTGAGAAGCCAGGGAACTGATGACGCTGTCTCGCTCTATCTCCACATTCCATTCTGCCGCTCGATGTGCTGGTATTGTGGTTTTCCGACTAGGGCGTAGACTCATAACGATCTGATCCAGATGCGTGCTGCTGCCAGCTTGATTGCGGCGAGAAAGTTGCGCGGGTCTTTGTCGTATCTGGTTGCAATGCCCCGGAACTGTTTGAGTTTGTTGAAGAACCGTTCGATCAAGTTGCGTTGGCGATAGACCCATGCACTGAAGGGGAAGCTGGCCTTGCGATTACGTTTTGCCGGAATGTTGGCCCAGGCCCGTTTTTCCTTGGCCAAGTCTCGCAAGGCGTTGGTGTCGTAGGCGCGGTCAGCAAGGAGGATCGCGCCTTCTCGCATGTCCTGCAGCATCGGCTCTGCCATCCGGTTGTCGTGGGCTTGCCCCGCTGGCAGATCGAGGCTGATCGGCCTGCCGTCTGCGTCGACGACCGCGTGGATTTTCGTCGTTAGGCCGCCGCGGGAACGTCCCATGCAGCCATCGTCTCGATCCCCCTTTTTCCCGTGGCCGCATGCTGATGAACGCGGACACAGGAACTATCGATCATAACGATGTCGCCGTCGAAGGCCTTTGCGATCTCGCGCAAGACATGATCCCAAACACCCGCTTTTCTCCATCGCACAAAACGGTTGTAGCAGGTGGTATAAGGCCTAGCATCACTCGTCGGGACACTTTGATAACCGATTATCTGGCAATGCTGCGCGAGGAAATCCGCCTGGTCGCCGAGCAAGTGCCGCAGGCACTCTCCGTGGGTGACGTGCACTTTGGCGGCGGATCCCCGACCATTATGCCATCGGCAGACTTCCTGTCGCTAATGGAACTCCTGCGCGGCCGTTTTGCGCTTGAGCGAGGTGCAACCATTGCCATTGAGGTCGACCCGCGCACGTTCACCACCGATATGGCCGAAGCCCTAGAAAGAACCGGTGTGAATCGCGCAAGCGTCGGTGTGCAGAGCTTCGATCCCGTCGTACAAAAAGCGATCAACCGGATTCAGAGCGAGGCGCAAGTGATGACCGCCGTCGAAAACCTCCGCCTGTATGGGGTCAGGCGTATCAATTTCGACCTGATGTTCGGTTTGCCGAACCAAACCGTCCAGTCCTGTCTCGAGAGCGCTATGTTCGCTATTGCGATGCGTCCCGACCGCCTCGCGGTTTTCGGTTATTCCCACGTTCCATCTTTTCGAAAAAATCAGCGCTTGATTGACACAGCAGCACTGCCCGATATAGCCGCGCGAGCTGAGCAGGCCTCAGCCATGGCCGATACGTTAGTTGCAGCAGGCTATCTGCAAATTGGTCTCGACCATTTTGCTTTGTCGGATGACGAGCTTGCAATAGCACAGAGAGCTGGTCGTCTGCGCCGAAATTCGCTTGGTTACTCTGCCGAAACCTGCCCAACTGTCATCGGTTTGAGCGCGTCCGCCATTGGTCGTTGCGGCGACGGTTACGTTCAAAACGATCTCACGCAAAGCTGTTATAACCGACACATAGCATCCGGCCGCTTGGCGATCTCAAGGGGCTACCGTTTAACTACCGAGGATCGCGTAAGAGCTGCAATCATCGAACAGCTCATGTGCTACTTGGAGGCGGACATATCAACAATCAGTACGGCTCAGGGATTTGATCAGACCCATCTAGTGAGTTCAGCTAAGCAGCTAGAGATTCTGGCTGAGGATGGGATCGTTGAGTTTGACAACGGTTTAGTCCGTGTGCGGCACGAACGTCGCTCTGCCCTTCGCCATGTCGCTGCCGCGTTCGATGCTTATCTTGGCCGCCAGCCGATCTAGACTGGCAAACGGAGGGCCTTGAAGTGGTCACATAATCGAGCTCGAGTTCGTCGAGAGGTTAGGCAGGAGGCAAGCTCCCAATTGCTCGATTTTAAATCGATCGCTGAATTCGCAGTCCATGGCATGTGTCGGTCTCGATCGCGTCACAGTTCAGCTCTCGCCACTGGCAAAGAAATCCGCCGTCAATATCGTGAAAGGTCTGGCGCAGCACGGCTTCACCGGCTCGGTTGCGCGCGCCAACTTGAAGCAGCGACACCTTCGTTCAAAACCGACCAGACGCCCGGACAGTTCAGCTTGACGCCACCAATGCGGCTTCGATTGCGCAGGCGGCGGAGACGCGCATCCAGGAAACCTGCGGCAGGCTCGATGTTCACGGTGGCGATCGAGCGCGGTTAATTGCCTAGAACATGGCCTAGGTGTTTAGTCCCGGCATTTGATGGGGCAATATTTTCTTTGGCATGGAGGGAAGCACTATGGGCCAGGTTCTACACGGGAGCGCCACGACGACAGAGGCAATCCGTCGAGCAATACAAAATAGTGAGGAGAGCCTGGGAACGCTTTCGAAGCGATACGGGATCAACCAGAAAACCGTAGCGAAATGGAAGAAACGGACATCGTTGGTCGATCTTCCCACAGGCCCGAAGGACCCGCACTCGACGACCCTTTCCCTCGAAGAAGAGGCCGTTATCGTCGCCTTCCGCCGGCATACGTTGCTACCGCTCGATGATTGCCTCTACGCTCTTCAGCCGACCATCTCACATCTGACGCGTTCGTCGTTACACAGGTGTTTGCAGCGCCACGGCATTTCACGTCTGCCGGAGGTCGGAGGCGACAGGGAACCGAAGAAGAAGTTCAAAACTTATCCGATCGGCTATTTCCACATCGATATTGCCGAGGTGCAGACGGCCGAGGGCAAGCTCTATCTCTTTGTCGCATTTGACCGAACATCCAAGTTCGCGTTCGCAGAACTCTACACCAAAGCCGGCAAGATGAATGCCGCCCAGTTCTTACGCAATCTGATCGCGGCAGTGCCCTACACCATTCACACCGTTTTGACCGACAATGGCATTCAGTTCACTAACCGAGCTTGTGATCGAAATGCCTTCCAGCACATCTTCGATTGGGTCTGCGACGATCACAGCATCGAGCATCGCCTGACAAAGGTGAGCATCCCTGGACCAACGGACAGGTCGAGCGGATGAACCGAACGATCAAGGAGGCGACCGTCAAGCGCTTCCACTACGACGATCATGCGCAATTAAAAAAACATCTGGCCGACTTTATCGACGCCTACAATTTCGGGCGCCGGCTCAAGACGCTAAAGGGCCTCACGCCCTACGAGTTCATCTGCAAACAATGGACTTTGGAGCCAGATCGATTCATCATCGATCCCATCCATCAAATGCCGGGACTAAACACCTAAACACTCTTGTCGTCGATCTCGACGAAATGGGGCCGTGTTCGGAACCCAATTATTTGTCCTTGCCGTACACAGGTGATGCTGCCGCTGGCTCCACGACATGCCCGGGGCGACAGGTTGTTGCACTGCGACAGGTCACCGTTCAAACCGCTCCAGCATTGTTCTCAACTGCGCGTTTTGCAGCCTTAGCTTTCTGGCTAACTGCCCCCTGAGCACCCTGATGTCTTCGTCGAGGCTCATCTGGTCCGCAGTGTGAATTGCCGGGGCAGCGTTTGCAATCGCGGCTGATGCCTTCTTACGCGGGGCGACCTCGAGAGTTCGCTCAAGCCTCGTAGCATCGTGCCCAGCGGCGATGTCGGTACCAAGCCCGCCGAATGGAGGTGGATCGGCCGCCTCAACGTTTTTGGCATCTTGGCCGTCGACCTGATCGTGGCCACCGATTCCGACTTCTTTAGAAACAACAAACTCGGTGGAAATTGCAGGAGAATGGCCGTGACGGGGAAGCCCCTCGCTTGCCGGTCGAACGGCGCTTATCAGGCTCTTCTCGGCAGGCGTTTCGGTCGGACCGGCAATGGCCAATGTGTCCGGCGTAACCTTCTGGTCCGAGCCGTTTTCTCGCTTTTGTTCGCGGCCCGGTGAGATCAGTCGGGCAAGAAGTTTCCAGGGAGACGCCATCTATCTGACCTCGCGTTTTATCCCGCAAGCAGGCAGTGAGTTTGGGGTCCGGCAACAGCATTCACCGTTGCCGAATTGTTTGTCTCGATAAGAATGTAGATACGGTCGCTTATTGACCGGCCGCTTATATCATTCGAGCTTGAGCCGTTTGCGCAGATCTTCATTTTCAGCGCGAAGTTTTTCAGCAAGAAGCTTGCGCAGCCGCTGATTTTCCTCTTCCAACTGCAAAAGGTCTGCCATTTCATCGCTCGCCGTCATCGGGGCAGCCGGCGCTGCCTGCACAGCCTTTGGAGCACGGCGCACAGGTGCGCGTTTGGCCCTCGCCGTGGCTTCGATAGCCTTTGTCTTGCGCCCTCTCCTCTTCACACCACCGTCCCCGGCCAGCGCACCTGCCGGCTCTGCCGTAGCGTCAGCTAACGCGGTCTCGAGTGCCGCGACTTTTTTGGCGCGCGGTTTGCGCTGTTTCTTCGGCGCATTAGGCGTTTCGACAACGGTCTGTCCATCGACCTTGGTTGTCGTATTAGTCTCGTCGGCCATGCTCATCTCCTGTATATCTGATGCAGTTGTCGACGGCCCGATGGGCGCTGTCAACAACTGCTCGGCCTGATCTTGTTCCGGCAAAGACATTTCGCTGTCGGGTTTGCCACTCTGAGAGCTACCTGACAGAAAAGGCAATGCCTCTTCCTCTAGATCGCGCGCGACTGACTTTAGATCCACATTGCCCCAGATCGAGTTCGATCTGGCATCAAGTTTTCGCCTGCCGTTCTTGTACTCGACGGCAAAACTGCGTTGCACTTTTTTCAATATAAGAGGCCTTGGAGAATCCACGGGGTGGCTGATGTTATGCTGGAACAGCACGAATAGCGCCTACTGGACTACCAGTCTATACCCACGGTCTAGCCTGAGGCCAATTTTTTAGCGCTGCGCTATTTTTTTGGAGTTACCGCGGCCTCTGCCGATTTATCGTCCCGATCCCTAAAGTGGTGAAGGAGCCGCGCACCAACCCAGGCTTCTCCTTCGTCGGCTGGCGCTTCAACGACCAGATGCTGCGCACTTACGCCGGGGGAAAATGTAGAAGCGCTTGGCCCACGTTTCGCGGCACTCGCAGCGCCAGTGCTGATTAAGACCGAACGCAGTTTCCTTGCAGCTAGCGCCGCCATTAGGCTCATCAATGTGCCGAGACGAACATGCGGCTTGGCTTTGTCGGCTGAAACAGGAGTAGCGAAGGAGTGTTGCTTTTACGACAAGACTGCCTTGCACACGGCCGCCATTGAGAGAAGGGTGGGGTCGCCGCTCGCTTCACTGCTGAGTCACGCCATCGTTTTTATGAATGCATTCCATCCAAACAATCGATTTTACTGATCGAAACGGTTGCCCCTAGAAGACGCTGAAGAAGCGTTTTGTAAAAGCCATAATTCGGAGTTCTTAAAATGGGTCCTCGGGTGCCGTGGAGACTGTGCTGGGAAAACGAGATGAGGCAGTCGGTCTGCTGCCTGGTCTCGATCGTTATCTTGCACTCGACGTGATCGGGTAGAATCTTGGTCGTTGCTTCTCGACGTTTCAGTGGGCTCTCACGGGACGCACTTTTGCCCCGGTCGATGCCGCCTCCTATTCGTCTTCACCGCGCGCTGGTCATCTTTCTACTGCTTCCCCTTCTCGCGTTGTGCACATTGAGCGCAGATCGGTTCTCACGCTGTGGGCGCCGTTCGACGTGATTATCAATGGCGGTCCCACCGCGTGGAGCTGAGTTCGGTACTGGCGCATAGTGACGGAGGCCGGCGGCGGAACTCTGTGTGCTATGCCTCGGAGCAGGCGCACTCGCCGCTGCAAGGATACGGTGTGCGACCTTTGCAGCGACCACCAAACGTCGTTGTGGCTGTCGGGCGGAAAGATGAAGGACTGGGTAATGTGGATGCGTTACGCGGCGTTACTGCCGCAAATGCTTCGGTCTGGGTTTCTGTTAGCGCCGATTGTCGGCAATGTCACCGATCCGGTCACGATCTGATTTCAGCTTCGACCCGTGAGCTCTAGGTGCACTGTCAAGCGCCACCCTATGAAACTACGAAAGCCGGTGGCCAGGCCAGAGCGACCTACCTTTCGAAACGAACTGGAGAGCAACCCGGCGTTCCGATCTTGCTCAACACGTCGTTTAACAACAACGCCGAGCCGGTAGTGGATTCGGTTAGGGATGCCGTAACGACCTTTTTGACGACCGACCTGGATGCACTTGTGATCGGTCCATTTCTCGTCAAGAAGCGAATCTCAACGATGGAGGAGTGGAATAAACTAGCAGTTTCCTTGCCACCTTACGCAAGTCTCCATCAGGCGCGTGCATATTCCACCCTGGATCGGCAAGAGACTGTATGTGAGATCCGCACAGGCCCCTCCAGCCTGCAGGCCGTGAGTATTTCTAATTAGGATTGAGGGAGAAGCCCTGGTTGGCGACATTTTGGATGGAATCGCGCCGGTTTCAGGTAGTCGTGAGACTTTCCTAAATGAACTTCGGCAGATTTGGGAGCAGCGTTGCATATGCTTAAGCCCGGTACGTGGCCGCAAATCACAGGTATCCGTCCCCGCTGAGGCCTCGGTGACTAGTGGGCTTTCAGCATAGCTTGGAATCGCTTCGTTACGCCAAACAAACTCGCGAATAGCAAAGCCCGCGACCGACAATGCGCCGTGCCCACGTAATCGCACGGCGAAGCGTCAACAACCATGTCGAAAGAAGGGCCATATGGCTCGGTATTTCAGTGATATCCTACCCGAGCTCGTTCAGCAGGGCACTTCGAAAACTTAAGGAGACTGTGATGGATCCGGTGTGTGAGTTAAACGTACATCGACAGATCGTTTCGCTTCTCGATAAGCCTAACCCTGTAATCTTTGACATTGGGTGCAATGACGAAGCGATGCTCAACGCTTTCTGCGCCTTCTTCCGAGCGCCCAGCTCTATTGCTTTGAGCCAGACCCCAGAGCCGCTGCACGCTTCAAGGAAAAATGGGTTCTTATCGGGATCGGATGAGGCTATCCGAGGTTGCGATCAGCGACCGAAACGCGAGGATCGAGTTTCATCCCAGCAATGGCAATGACAGCGCTAAGGAATGGGATCTCTCGGGCTCGATACGCCGTCCCAAGAACCATCTTTCTGAGTACGAGTGGGTTCGGTTTGACCCTCCGATTTCGGTTGAGACTAGGAGGCTGGATGACTGGTGCAGCGAAGCTGGCCTAGAGAACATAGATCTCATCTGGATGGATGTGCAGGGAGCCGAGGCCGACGTTATTGCCGGTGGCAATCAGATCCTGATGAGAACGCGTTACATATATACTGAGTATAGTGATCATGAGCTCTATGAACGCCAGCTTCCCCTGCGCGCCATTCTTGAGCTCTTACCTTCCTTCCAGATGGTAGTTGAGTATCCCCGAGGAGTGGAGGGTGACGTTTTGCTTAAAAACACAAGCCTATAGCCGGTTCCCTTTTTAGGATTCAAGAACCGCGCCGAGTTTGCCGGAGGCTTTAACTCATGAGAGATTGGAGCCGATATGAGCAAGACAACGAACAAATTCTCGCCTGAAGTCCGTGAGCGTGCCATCCGCACGGTGCTGGATCACGAAGCCGAGCACCGCGCGGTGGGCTGCCGTTTCATCTATCGCGGCCAAGATCGGCTGCTCGCCGGCCACGCTGCACGAATGGGTGAAGAAGACCGAGGTCGATAGCGGTAAGCGAGCAGGCCGGCCGAACGATGTCGCCGAGAAGATGAAGGCTCTTGAGCGGGAGAACCGCGAGCTTCGTCAGGCCAACGAGATTCTGCGCAAAGCGTCGGCGTATTTTGCCCAGGCGGAACCTGCCACCGGGAAAGACGCTCGACAGCTTTGATTTTGATGCAGTATCTATGGTCTCCAAGGCCCAGGTCATGGCCATTGCCGCTGGCGATAGCTGGCTCGCCAAAGGTGCCAATATCCTCATGTTCGGTCCGCCGGGCGGCGGAAAGAGCCATCTCGCCGCGGCCATCGGCCTCGCGCTAATCGAGAACGGTTGGCGGGTGCTGTTCACTCGCACGACCGACCTCGTCCAGAAACTGCAGGTCGCACGGCGTGAACTCCAGCTCGAATCCGCCGTCGCAAAGCTCGACAAGTTCGATCTGCTTATCCTCGACGACCTGGCCTACGTCACTAGGACCAGGCCGAAACCCGCGTGCTCTTCGAACTCATCTCCGCAAGATATGAGCGGCGCTCCATCATCATCACCGCCAATCAGCCCTTTGGAGAATGGAACCGCGTCTTTCCGGACCCGGCCATGACGCTTGCCGCGGTGGACCGACTTGTTCATCACGCTACGATCTTCGAAATGAACGTCGAAAGCTAACGGCGACGTTCCGCGATGGAGGCCAAACGTGGTCGACCCAGCCGGCTTGCGGCCATACCTCTATCTCATTGCAAAACGACGACACTGAAACGTCAGGAATTCGGTCTTCTCCATACAAGGCAGCCGATCGAACAAAATGTCGTAGCCTGACGGGAGACGCGGGGGTGTCCCTCCCGCATGCGGCGCCCTTTGCTATCCCGGATGAAGGGGATGGCGGCAACGACATGCGCAAGCCCACTGAGGATAGAAGGACTGGGTGAAAACGCGCCCCTGAAAACAGTGGGGTTGGCGACACTTGTTGGTTCGGGCAGGCAAGACATCGTCTGCATGCATCAAATGGATGACTCGCATTTAAACAATAGATTTCACCAATTTTCGCGGATGCTCCATAGACGGCCGTCTCCACTCCACCGGGTATGATCCGTTGAAAGGCTCTCAACCAATCCAACAACGCCTATAGCCCCGAAGCACTGGCGGCGGAATGGCATCAATCCTACCTGGTATCGCCTGGCCTTAGTCGAAGAAAGGAAACGTCTCATGAAGGTTATTGGTTACTACGTCATCGTTGCAGCGTTGCTCGCATTGACATTGCGGGCCGGGCCGTCACTTGCAGCAGATGATCGTAACCAAGATTGCGGCCCGGCGACAAGTGACCCCCGCGCAAACCTGAATGGTGCTGACAAAGCCCATTCAGCGGAGCACACTCAAGACTTCAATTGCCAAGATACTCCTGCCGAAGAAGGTGAGTGCTACGAGTGCGTCTTACCCCCCGAAGTACATATTCAAGGCGCCGAAGTGATCGACGTCGCAGACCGAAACCTTTATCCGCGGAAAACACTGCTACTCGCCAGATTGATCAGGCACCACTGAATCGTGTCGGTTGAAGGTAGCAGTAAGACCATCAAAGCCACGGCGGCTGGAACATCGATACTTTCTCAATTTTAGGCGACCCTTTGCTTGCTGGTCTCTCGTGGCGCCGCACCGCGAGACCAAGCCTTTTCACCTTTTATCTCGCCACCTCGCTACGGATGAAGACATGCGGTTCAAGGGCCTTGATCTGAATCTCCTCGTCGCACTCGACGCCCTGATGACCGAGCGTAATCTCACGGCGGCAGCGCGCAGCATCAACTTGAGCCAACCGGCCATGAGCGCGGCGGTCGGCAGGTTACGCACCTATTTTAATGACGACCTTTTTACCATGGTCGGTCGCGAACTCGTTCCAACCCCGCGTGCGGAGCGGCTCGCGCCTTCGGTCCGCGAGGCTCTGCTTCACATCCAGGTCTCGATCATATCCTGGGATCCGTTTTGCCCTGCTCAATCGGATCGCTGCTTCAGGGTCATTCTTTCCGATTACGCCGCATTGGTTTTTTTTGAAAAGGTCGTGACGCGTGTCGCCCGAGAAGCGCCCGCCGTCAGCTTCGAGTTGCTGCCGATCGCCGATAACTACGATGATTACTTGCGGCGCGGTGACGCCGATTTTCTCATCTTTCCGGAATTGCTCATGTCGCGCGCACATCCTAAGGTGGCGTTATTCGAGGAGACCCTCGTGTGCGTGGGCTGCCACTCGAACAAGCTACTCTCGGAGCAACTTACACTCGAGAGGTATATGTCGATGGGACACGTTGTGGTGAAGTTTGGGAACGCTAGGACGGCTTCCATCGAGGAATGGTGTTTGCTTGGGCATGGGCTTAAGAGACATGTCGAAGTAGTCGTGCAGGGCTTCAGCATGGTTCCGTTCATGCTTTCAGGGACCGAGCGCATAGCGACAATGCCCTTACGCCTGGTCAAGCAGCTCGAAAAGACAATACCCCTACGGATCGCCGACCTTCCGATACCGTTGCCCGCATTCACACAAGCCCTCCAATGGCCCGCGCTTCACAATAGTGATCAAGCAAGCCTCTGGATGCGGGACGTGCTATGTCAGGAAGCATCCCGCATGCCCTCGCCCCATGAGGTAATGAGACGTCTCAGGATTTCCTAGCATTCTTTCGTGGTTTTGTCGTTCGGCGTGATTCATGGCGTCGGAATGAGGAGCCTCTTTGAGACGCCGCCGCTACAGTCTCACGGATGATCGATCCTGTCGCCGCTGGCCCAACAGCCGCGCTGACTGACGACCAAGTATGGAGGAACTGGACAGATGCTCTCCTACGCCCGCCGTTCAACCGACCAATGAAACAACCTCCTCGACAGTTTGTCGACGACGCAAGTCGAAGGTTCACGCAGCTCCAATCGACATTAGCAAGGTGGCCAGTTGCAGAGCGAAAAACCTGCATCGTCTCACCGGCGCCGACACGGGTTCATTTGTTCCGGACTATGATGATTTCTTCAGAGCTCTGCGGGTCTTTTCAAGATACTGCATCGCAATACCCCTCATGGCGCGGTGGCGAGTAGCGTCAAGACATCAGGCGCCGACGCAACAGCGCTGCCGACAGGAAGAACGGCAAAATCGCGTAGATGCAAAGCGCGCCTATATGCAGGCCCATGCTGCCCGCGGGGCGCCCAAGCATTGCCGGGCGTATGAGGTCGATCGCATGCGCTAGAGGCAAGAACTGCGCTACCTGCTGAAAGGCCTGGGGCAGTTGCGCGATTGGAAACACCGCGCCGCACAAGAACAGCATTGGTGTCAGGACGAGCGTCTGGTAAAAAATGAAATACTCGTAACTGGGCGCAAGCGCCGTGACTACCATCGCAAGGCTCGCGAATGCAAATCCAGTGAGCATGATAACTGGCAGCACATAGACGACTGATGGCCACGTCGCATAGCCTAGCACGGTGGCGACGATTATGATTCCCGTACCGGCAAGAAATGCCTTGCTCGCTGCCCATGCCAACTCACCCAGGATGATGTCCCCAAGTGTCATTTGTGTGTAGAGCATGGCTTCCCAGGTGCGTTGGGCGTGCATTCGCGTAAAGGCCGCGTAAATCGTCTCGAACGTCGCAGAGGTCATCGCGCTTGTCGCCACCATGCCGCCCGCCAAGAACGCAACGTAGGTTGTGCCGTCAACGCGACCCACAATAATTCCGAGGCCAAGGCCGAGGCCAAAAAGGTAGATCATAGGATCGGCCAGACTTCCAACAATTGACGCAAGTGCTACTTTCTTCCATGCCAGATAGTTGCGTCGCCATATCGCAATCCAGTTAAAAGCGTTGGCGGGCAGAGCCGCGGCACAACCTTCACCCATCGTTCACTTCTCCATCTCGCGCCCGGTCAACCGCAAAAACACATCCTCAAGATTCGGCGGACGCTGCAGAATGCGCAAGCCCGCGCGCTCCCGCAACCGCACACGCACCTGCTCCGGGTCGGACACATAGCAAAAAAGGGTCTCGCCGCTAATTTCGACGCGATCGGCATATGGCCCGACCAGCGATTCCAATTCATGCGGATCGCCGCCGTAGATCTCAATGACTTCGCACCCGATCAGTTCATCGATCAGGTCATGCGGACGCCCTTCGGCAATGCTGCGACCTCTTTCGAGTACGCAGAGTCGATCGCATAACCGTTCGGCCTCTTCCATGAAATGGGTGGTCAAGATGATCGTTTTGCCGCGCGTAAGCAGGGAACGCAGGCGCTCCCAGATCAGGTGGCGCGCGTGCGGGTCGAGACCGGTGGTCGGCTCGTCCATGACAAGTAGCTGCGGGTCATTGATCAACGCACGCGCTAGCGTCAGGCGCCGCTTCATGCCGCCTGAAAGTTCAGATACACGCGCATTCACCTTGCTCTCTAGGCGTGCAAACTCAAGGAGCGACGGCATGACCGCCTCGACTTTGCGTGTATTCATGCCGAAGTAGCGGCCGTAGACCAGCAGATTCTCGCGCACAGTGAATTCAGGCTCAAGGTTGTCGAATTGCGGCACCACGCCGATACCCTTTCGCGCCAAGCGAGCCTGGGCAGGCACCGGCACGCCGAGCACAGTAATCTTCCCCGCATCAGGGGCTGTCATGCCAAGGATCATGCGTGCGATCGTGCTCTTGCCCGCGCCGTTCGGTCCAAGCAGCCCGAAGCATTGCCCCGGGGAAACGCGGAACGATAGCGCGTTGACCACGGCCTTGTCGCCATATGTCTTGCTTACGTCGGAAAAATCTATTGCGGACATGAACATGCGCTCATCTGACCCTCGGGCGCCGTTGACTGGCATTTCTTCGGTTGGTTGTGTTCTTCTTGGTCCATCGCACCGTATGATGTGTTCATTGCGTCTCCATTAAAGGGCTGCAGCAGCATCCGGGAAAACGCCTCGTCCGTGGTAATTGGCACTCTGTTGCAGAGCAGCCGAATGTCCCTGAGCTTGTTACATTCGAAGAGTAGCTCGGCGACTTCACGGAGAGAGTGCCTGGGATGGTCTGCAATCGTGCAGATTCATCGAGATGGACAACAGCCGGAATTCTGTCCTGGCATCTCATCCGCGTCTGATGCTTAAACAACATTTCACAATCCGGAGTTCGAGGGCTGACTATATAAGGCGCACGGTCCTCCAGGCAGATCGGCGCCACGAGGCGGAGCCACGGGCTGCGGTGGCCGCGTGGCACCTATCACGATGATAGTTCTTGCAGGAAAATGCCCTGTCATTGGAACGAGACCGGAGCCCTCGACGGATTCGAGAGAACTTTCAGCATTGTCACCCCTTCCATCGATGATGATTTGATCAATAACGCGTGGATCCGGACCGTGTTGCGCCAATGCGGCGACAATCGCGTCGAGATTGTCGACAGTTTCATATCGCGGGTTGTTGCCCCGCTTCTCCTGCTCGACGCAGGAGGCGAGCCACCCATCCTCGACAAGCGCGTCCGCTCCGTCACGGGTCAATTTTATACCACAGACGCGCATAGTGTCTCCATGTCTGAACGTCGAGGGTTGGGGCCGTTAGGAGGCAGAAATTGGATTCCGGAAACAGGCGAGTAAGCAATCTTCGTTGACCGACCCACCCCGACACTCAAGCCGCTCTACCTCGAGCAAAGTTTCGTTCAGCATGCCGAGGACCGTCTCAGCACCAGCAACGTGGCCCCAGCGACGACAATTAGCGTCGCGCGCCGATCCGAAAACCAGATATCCATCTGGCGCAAGCATCCGCACTAAATTCCGAACAGCCCCTCTCATCTCGGCTATTCCTCCAATGTAGTAGAGCACTTCCGCCACAACGATCAAATCAAACCTCTCGTCAGGTGAAAACTGTTGAACATCAGAGACTATCCAGCTGATGTGCGGAGAATCCCTCATGCGTCGACGCGATCTTTCTATAGCGTGAGGCACAACATCGATCACGGTGAGCCGTTTGCAGTGGGGGGCTAGCTGCACCGTAAATGCGCCGGCAGCGCATCCCACTTCGAGCGCACTTGAGATGGATCCCTGGGCAAGCGCCAAGCGGAGCATTTGCGTGTGACGCTCACGCTCGAATGGATTGGCCTCGAGTCCCCATGGATCGGGTGCAGCCAGTTCCCGATTCAGCAATTGATAATTGTCGCTCTGTGTCAACTCGTTCACCTCGGTAAATAGATCTTACTCGTCGCTGCACATGCAGTCAGACGTCGTTCGCCTGGCAGGATCGCGGGCGGGGTTGAGCCTTCGAGGCGCTGTCGCATGTCCAGTGCGTGCATCAGTCGTCGGATGTTGATTCGAGTTGCCAGCAGAGCTGCGCGCCAGCCAGTCGCTATTGCTCAGCGTGCACAGCGCGTAGGCTTTCAAGGGAAGTAGCAGAAAAATACTGATAAATGCGTGCAGAGAGAACCCGAGGAACCGTAGTTGGCGGGCCCGAAGCGCGACAACGCTGCAGTGGATCATCGTCATGGCCACAATCATCAGGGCTGGCAACCAAGGCACGTTGCCCGTCAATGCAAGCTGTGCGAGCCCCGTCAGCACTGATAGTGCCAGAAGCAGCGGTCCGAGGTTCTGTCCGACAACGTCGAGCGTAAGGAAGCGATTGAGGTTGGGCAGCAGGCGCAGCCCAAGCAACGTGTCCCGGAACGTGCTCCGCGCCCAGCGTAGTTGTTGGCGCAGATACGGTCCTAGCTTGTTCGGAACGACTGTCGCTGCGATGGCGCTCGGCACGTACTCCGTTCGAAAGCCTGCCTTCAGCATGAGAATGGTGAGATGCCGATCCTCACCGAAATCGCTTGGCTTTCCCCGAAAATACTGTGATTCGTACTGGTCAAGCAGCGAAGCGAGCGCAGAGCGACGGTAGATAGCACATGGACCGCAGCAGCACATAACGGCTCCGAAGCGAGCTTGTGCCGCACGCTCCTCGTTGCAAGCCAGCCAGTACTCCATATCGATCAAACGGGTCAGCCAACTATCGTTTCGGTTGCGGGCCGTCAACTGTCCCATGGCCGCGCCGACAGCCGGATCTTGCATTTTAGGCACGAGCTTCCTGATGACGTCAGATGCGAGGATCGTGTCGGAGTCGACGTTTAACACCATATCTCCAGCAGAGCGGCGTATCGCGGCGATCTGTGCCTTCCGTTTACCGACATTCTGGGGAAGCAGGAGAATATTGAATCTGGGGTCTCTTGCGAAGGCCTCGTGCACAGGTCGCAAAGCCTCGCGATTTTCGGAACCGTCATCAACTAGGTAAACCTGCAGCCTTCCCCCGTATTCCTGACCCGCAATAGAAGCCAGGCACTCCGAAAGCGTGCGGGGATCCTCGTTGAAGCTTGGCACGATGACATCTACGCTGGGCAGCTCGTCAAAGCCGGCCAAGCCCTGGGACGCCAATGAAACATCGGTCGGCAGAGAATAAACGGCCTGCATGCTTTTATAAGCAGTCGAGAGAAGTGCATAAAGCGAGACGGCGACAGTGCTGGTTGTGTCAAGCATATCCATCGGATCTTCAGAACTCCCGAGTAAGCGAGCGGAATACAAAGCCGCGATCATGTAAAGCTGGAATTATCCTAGATAACGCCATAATAGTCTGGTGGCGCAGACTGCGGTCAGTTCCTTGCTGCATTTCACTGGAGGGACAACCGTCGTGCAAGAGCACGATTGACCCCGGTCGGACAGACTGCAGCACATCATTGACAATGGCGTCGGCCCCGGGAAGAGACCAGTCTCGTGGATCTACCGACCAGTGCACGGCAGTGAGTTCCGCATTCGCCGAAGCCTTGAGTACTTCTTCGGTCCAGATGCCGTAAGGAGCCCGGATGTGCCGCACCACCGCCTGAGGCGACGCCATTTTTATGGCTCTGTTTGTCTCGAGTATCTGACGTTGCACCTCGTCGGGTTCGCAGTCAGACAGGTCTGGATGCGTCATTGTGTGGTTGGCGACTTCATGCCCCTCTGCAATCATTCGCTGGACCAATTTCGATTGATCGGCCAGAAACTCGCCGATGACGAAGAATGTTGCCGGCACCCGGTGTTCAGCCAGAATATCAAGAATCTCCGGTGTACAAAATGGATGCGGACCGTCGTCGAACGTCAAATAAACGCTGTGACGACCAGTGCCGTCATCGCGCTCACCGTGCACTTCGCACGAGCAATCGAGTTGCGTCATTGCTCTCGTCCTTTCCGGTAAATTATCTTGGTGGGCCATTCGGAGACCGGCCGCCCAAAGGGTAGGATGATGACGCCGCGCGTGGACGCAGGTCAAAACGCGCGCGTGGCAGCGTGTAGCGTAGGCCGTTTCCCAAAATAGCGGTCACCAGGCCGCCTCGTCTGAATTGTCAATACCGCGGCTCGTTGCGGACTGTACCGAGTGCGATTGGTGGTGAACCCCCGAGCTGTCGACGATTGCAAGGTGATGCAATGGGCTGATCGACCGCTTATGCAAGCATTACATTCCAAAGCCACACATTTGATCCCTCTACACCACTGGCGCGCCATCGACAACTTGATTTCCGTCAAGATGCTCGTCTAATGGATCACGCCATTTAATTCGTAAAATCGATTGTTTGGATGATACCCATTCACGGCATAGATAAAATTCGAGCTCCACGGTTCCTACTAACGGACCGAGCCTGTTGTCGCGACGGCGGGGGACTTGCGTCGTCGCTCCCTGGAAGAACTTATCATGGCTCGGCATTGGCGGCTTTCTAACCTACTCTGGGTAAAGCTCTGGAGCAGATTGAAACCTTCCGGAAGCCTGAAAGCGCCGGATAGAATCGCTCGGCTATGGCTGTCAAACGACTCGAGGAACTAGTCCCACTTGCCGAATTGAAGAACTGACCCCATCGGTTTGTGCTTCGTTAGATCCGAGCACTGGCCCCAATCTTCCGCAGATTGCCGGAGCGTCGCTTTTGGCTAAGCCGATAACTGCCGCCCGGATGGTGACCACCGTCGAGAGGTGAAAGCAGGCGTCTCGCAAGGCGTTGGTGTCGTAGGCGCGGTCAGCAAGGAGGATCGCGCCTTCTCGCATGTCCTGCAGCATCGGCTCTGCCATCCGGTTGTCGTGGGCTTGCCCCGCTGTCAGATCAAGGCTGATCGGCCTGCCGTCTGCGTCGACGACCGCGTGGATTTTCGTCGTTAGGCCGCCGCGGGAACGTCCCATGCAGCCATCGTCTCGATCCCCCTTTTTCCCGTGGCCGCATGCTGATGAACGCGGACACAGGAACTATCGATCATAACGATGTCGCCGTCGAAGGCCTTTGCGATCTCGCGCAAGACATGATCCCAAACACCCGCTTTTCTCCATCGCACAAAACGGTTGTAGCAGGTGGTATAAGGCCCATATCGTTCCGGCACGTCTGCCCAAGGCGAGCCTGTGCGGAACCGCCACAAAATGCCGTTGATCACTCGCCGGTCATCGACCCGCGGCACGCCGCGAACCTTGTTGGGCAACAAGGGCTGAATAATCGCCCACTCGAAATCAGTCAGGTCGAAACGACGGCGAGTCACGCAAGGCCTCCAAATCAAAGCCTCATTGAATCATCACCCATCCGGTTAGAAAACCCCGTTTATGAGTTTGCAGCCTAGATCGGCGCCATCCTCGATGAATCGGCGAAGCGCGCCAACATGAGCCGTACCGCAACATACGTCACAGCCAATTTGCGCGGAAGCTCCGGCCTCTCGCTCCGACCCAAGTGCGATGCCGATGGGTTGGATCGGGTGCGAGATAAACGACTGAACGATGACGGAGCGATATGCGGCGACTTCACCGCCCGGACTGAAAAGGCGTATGGCGCCGCAACTTCCAGTCTGGCGGAAAATCGTAAATCTGTGAGACGAAGGGTCATGCATAAAAATTGGCGAGAATCACGATCGCTGATGCAGGTCCGGGAATTGATATGCAGAATTTCAGCAGAATTTAAGCCGATGCGCTTTTCCAGAACAAGGCAACGAACATGCTCGCTGGCGACCTGAAGAGGGATCGGTATGTTGTTTCTCGACGGCGGACTGGTTTCGGTGATTGTCTCTGTTCGCTGGCGGCAGCTTGGCGCTATGCACAGCGAACGGGGCGGACGCTGGCCATCGATTGGCGTGGCTCCTGCTATCTCAATCAACCCTTCACCAACGCTTTTACGGTGTTCTTCGAGCCGATTCAAGATATTGCTGGCGTACGGGTTATTTGCGATGACCAGATCACCAGTTCTCATTTCCGGGACCGTTCTTCCCATCATGGTGGAACAAGCCCTCAATCGAGAGCGTTTACCGCCCCGATGAACAAATTTTCCGGGAACGTGAACCGAGCTTCTTTAAGCCCAGGACGATACTGATGCCAACACGGTAGTTTGTGATGCCTATGTGGCGGTGCGACCAAGCTGCCGAACGCCAGATATTTCAGAGCCTCAACCTTAGACCGGAAATTCCGGCTCGTATTCACGCCATCGATCAGGAGCACTTCAAGGGGCGCAGTATCATCGGTGTGCACGTACGGCACGGCAATGGCGAAGATATAATGGACCATGCGCCCTACTGGGCCGATCCGGAGTTGGCCTTACGCCAGGTGTGCACTGCCATCGAGAAGGCCAAAGCGCTACCGCATCGACGCCCTGTGATGGTTTTCTTGTGTACGGACAGCGCGCAGGTACGGGACCATTTACTCGGTGTGTTTCCCGATCAATCACTATCCCGAAATGCTTCCAGGAGGGCCAGGCCGGCCATTACACAGTGCATCGCTCGGAGTGGACGGCGGTATCTCTGCTCTTACAGAGATGTACCTTCTCGCCCGATGCGATACGGTAATTCGCTTTCCGCCGACCAGCGCCTTCACGCGCTATGCCCGTCTCTTCGTGCCACGTGTTATTGAGTTCGACTTGAAAGATCCGACTCGCTTGATCTTGACTGATGAATCGTCCGAGCATGAGCCGGCTTGATGAACCGGCACTCCGCTGAACAAATTCTCGGCGCCCTCGATTGAGGAGAGGTGTTCACTGGATCGCGATGTAAGCGCAGCACGCGACGAGGCAAGGCGGGGGCGCATCCTCTCCTAGCGTCTAGCGCGTCCAAAGGCTTGCTGGATCATTGTTGTGAAGGGTAGCTATTGGGCGCCTTCGGTGAATGGAAACGGCACCGCGCGCTCGACCCGCATCATTGGCATAGCAAGCTCGCACGTCGGCGATTCCGATGGGACGAGGACGTTCGCGCGCCACAGCCTCGTCGGCGCCTTAGCCGACGCCCTGCCTGATGCGAGGGCGTTCGTCGGGCTTGGTCGACAGATTGCCATCAAGCTGATGTTCGTGCTCTATGCGGTCGTGGGCGTGGCCGGTGCCGTTCTTTATTCCCGCATCCCGACACGTCTGGCAAACCGCTCGACCACAGAAGCCGCCGCCGCGCTAGGCTGTAGTGACAAATTAATGATTTGGGATTCCGTTTTGGGAGCAAATCAGATTCAACGCTGACTTTTGGAGGTTGGCGATGGATGGTGAGGTTCTTCGAGACGATCAATGGGAGCGGCTGAAGCCGTTAGTGCCCGGCGGTCGCAAAGGCCGGCGCGGTCCGCGTAGTGACGGACGCCGGTTCTTCGATGCGGTATTGTGGCTCGCCCGGTCGGGTGCGCGCTGGCGTGATCTGCCGGAAGACCGCTTCGGCCCCTATCAGACGATCAAACGGCGCTACTATCGCTGGATCGAACAGGGCATCTTCGACAAGATTTTCGAAGCCGTCGCGATCGATCCGGATATGGAGTGGTTGTCCATCGACGCCACGGTGATCCGGGCACAAGCGCAAGCGGCAGGCGGACGCCGAAAAAGGGGGGACCGCAAGCCCAGGCTCTCGGCCGTTCCCGCGGGGGATTTGGCAGCAAGATCCATGCAGTAGTCGATGCGCTCGGCTTGCCGGTGCGCCTTCACCTGGGACCCGGCCAGCAGAATGATATGGCGCCTGCCTGCGATCTCGTCCGGGGGCTGCCGGCCAAGCAGGTGCTCGCCGACCGCGCCTATGACGCCGACAGCCTGCATGACATTACTCTCGAACAAGGTGGCGAACCGGTCATTCCACCACGCCGTCATCGAAAGTATCAGCAGCCTACGACCGCATCGCCTACAAGGCCCGCTGGGGGATCGAGAGCTTCTTTGCAAAGCTCAAGCAATGGCGGCGAATCGCAACGCGCTACGACAAAATCGCCGCCAACTTCATGGGATTCATCAAAATCGCCGCCATCATGCTCTGGCTCAAATGATTAAATTGTCACTACAGCCTAGAGCGTTTCAGGTTTTCACGGAAGCATATCCGGCATTGGCGAAGTAGTTGCTGCATTCGCTGGGCTCGATGGTTGTGACGAGCTGTCCGATGTGGCGCCAGGTGTCA
>NZ_JALBGX010000114.1:0-20464 GCF_023006465.1 Rhizobium sp. PRIMUS64
GACGATCGGAACGGCCGCGGCAGCAGGTCACGCCGCCGGTCTGATCCTCACCGCCCCGGTTGCGGTCGTCGATCAGAATACAAGAGAGAATTATGGGGACAGGGCAAACGCCGAAGAAGCGCGCAGCCTCGGCTTCCGATCGGTCGCCTCATCCCAGGGCAACGGCCGCGATCTCGCCGATCTCGTCGTGCCGGAGAAACCGGGCACGCTGCTCTACCTTGCTGGCACCCCGCGCGCCGAGACTTTTGAAGGAAGGTTGCACGAGCTCGGCATCCATTTTTCCGTCGCCGAATGTTATCGTATGCAACCGGTCGTACCCAGCCCGGCCGAGATCGAATCGATTTTCTCCGGCCCTCACGCTCAGGCTATTCTCTTCTATTCCCGGCAGACGGCCGAGGATTTTTTTCGCGCGCCGGAACTGCGATCGGCCGTGCCGGAACACAGCGGAATCCGCCTTCTCTGCCTGAGCGAGGCGGTGGCGCAAGCCATCCCGACGGCTCTGAAAAAAAACGTCGAGATTTCACCGATGGCGGATGAGAAAAGTCTTCTGTCGCTGCTTTGACGGCTCTAACCGCCCAAATTTGATCTAACCTCTTCCCTTAACTGGCATCACTGTCTAGTTTCGTTGCAATGCAGAATAAAGAGGACCTCATGGTATCGGGAAACCCGCCACGCCATTCGAAGAGCGCCGACGAGCCGGTCACGATTGACCTCGATGCACAGGAATTCGCCGCTGCAGCCGATACCGAAAAACCGGTAGACAATGAAACCGCCGACGCCGACAGCACCGCTGCCGCCGATGTCGGCCTGCCGCCCGAAACCGAGACTGCGTCGCATGCCGAAGATGAAGAGAAGCCTGTGATGGATGCGCCGGAGGAGGAACCGGCAGC
Organism: Rhizobium sp. PRIMUS64; assembly: GCF_023006465.1. Classification (NCBI taxonomy): domain Bacteria; kingdom Pseudomonadati; phylum Pseudomonadota; class Alphaproteobacteria; order Hyphomicrobiales; family Rhizobiaceae; genus Rhizobium; species Rhizobium sp. PRIMUS64. Next base: position 891 of record NZ_JALBGX010000114.1, read on the forward strand.
TCCAGAACCTTCCTTCACCCCTCCTCCCGAACAGCCTGCGCCGAAGAGCGCCGGCACCTCTGGTTTCATTGCCGCGGGCATTTTCGGCGGCCTGGTGGCGCTGCTTGGCGCCGGCGCCATCCAATATGCGGGTTACCTCCCGGGCTCCTCCGCGCCGCAGACGACCTCGCCGGAAACGGCCGATCTTTCCGGCGAGATCGACGGCCTGAAACAGGCCGTCGCCAACCTTGCCGCCAATCCGGCGAGCGCGGATAATGGTGAGCTTGAGAAGCGGATCGCTGCGCTGGAAACGGCTGCGAAGGCCCCCGCGGTCGCCGCACCGGCCGATTCTGTTAACGTCGAGGCACTCAACCAGAAGATTGCGGAACTGACCGGTCAGGTCGACCAGCTGCGCTCGACCCTTGCCCAGTCATCCGAGCAGCAGACGACGAACGGCGCCGATATCGCCAAGCGCCTCGAAGAGGCCGAAAAGAAGCTGAACGAGCCGCGCGAGGACGTCGCCGTTGCCCGGGCGATCGCCGCCGCCGCCCTGAAGGCGGCGATCGATCGCGGTGGTCCTTTCATGGCCGAACTCGACACCTTTGCCGGCGTCGCACCCGACGATCCGGCCGTTGCCGACCTTAGAGCCTTTGCCGAGACCGGCATTCCCTCACGCGCCGAGCTGGTGGGCGAGGTTCCCGATGTCGCCACCGCGATCGTCGAAGCCGTCAACCAGCCGGATCCGAACCAGAGCTGGTCGGACCGGTTGATGTCGAGCGCCAAATCGCTGGTGAGCGTCCGTCCCGTCGGCAATATCGAGGGCGAAAGCGTCGAAGCCATCGCCGCCCGCATGGAGGACAAGGTGAAGAACGGCGACCTGCCCGGCGCATCCGCCGAATGGAACAATCTGCCGGCCCTCGGCAAGCAGGCGTCCACCGCCTTCAAGCAATCGCTCGAAGCGCGCATCCGCGTCGAGGAACTGGTCGGCGGGGCGCTGTCGAAAGCGGTTTCCGGCACCGGCAAGGAAGGATGAGACCATGCTGATCCGCCTTGTCGTCTTCGCCCTCTTCGTGCTGCTTCTCGCCTATGGCTTCTCTTGGCTCGCCGATCGTCCCGGTGACCTCTCGCTGATCTGGGAGGGCCAGATCTACCAGACGAGGCTGATCGTCGCCGCCAGCGCGATCATCGCCCTCATCGCCGCCGTGATGATCGCCTGGTGGTTCGTCCGTCTCATCTGGACCTCACCGCATTCGGTGACGCGTTATTTCCGCGCCCGCAAGCGGGACCGCGGTTATCAGGCACTGTCGACCGGCCTCATCGCCGCCGGCGCCGGCAATGCGTTGCTCGCCCGCAAGATGGCCGCCCGCTCGCGTGGCCTCATCCGCTCCGACCAGGAACCGCTGATCAACCTGCTCGAGGCCCAGGCCGCCCTGATCGAAGGCCGCCATGATGAGGCACGCGCCAAGTTCGAGGCGATGGCCAACGATCCAGAGACGCGCGAGCTTGGCCTGCGCGGCCTCTATCTGGAAGCCCGCCGTCTCGGGGCCAATGAGGCGGCCCGCCAATATGCCGAAAAGGCTGCCGACAACGCGCCATATCTTCCCTGGGCCGCACAGGCGACCCTCGAATATCGCAGTCAGGCCGGCCGCTGGGATGATGCGATCCGCCTGCTCGAACAGCAAAAGGCCGCCCGTGTCGTCGAAAAGGCCGAAGCCAACCGTCTGCATGCTGTCCTCCTGACGGCGCGCGCCGCCGAGAAGCTGGAAAGCAACCCGACGGGTGCCCGCGACGACGCCCTGCAGGCGCTGAAGCTTGCCGCGGATTTCATTCCGGCCGCCCTCATTGCCGCAAAGGCGCTGTTCCGCGAAGGCGGCGTGCGCAAGGCCGCCTCGATCCTCGAACAGGCCTGGAAATCGGCGCCGCATCCTGAGATCGGCCAAGCCTATGTCCGGGCCCGCAGCGGCGATTCCACGCTCGACCGGCTGAAGCGCGCCGAGCGGCTGGAAGGGCAGCGCCCGAACAACGTCGAATCCCTTCTCGTCGTCGCCCAGGCAGCACTCGACGCGCAGGAATTCGCCAAGGCTCGCGCCAAGGCGGAAGCAGCGGCGCGCATGCAGCCGCGTGAAGCCGCCTACCTGCTCTTGGCCGACATCGAAGAAGCCGAGACCGGAGACCAGGGTCGCGTGCGCCATTGGCTGGCCCAGGCGCTCAAGGCGCCGCGCGATCCGGCCTGGGTGGCAGACGGCTTCGTGTCCGACAAATGGCTGCCGGTATCGCCCGTGACCGGCCGTCTCGACGCCTTCGAATGGAAGGCGCCCTTCGGCCAGATCGAGGGTCCGCTCGAAGACGGTTCGGCACCGGCCTCGATCGAAACGGCTTTGAAGACACTGCCGCCGCTGCGTGACGTCAGGCCGGAAAGCCCGGTTAACGACCATCGCATCATTGAGCTGGAACGCGCCGCGACGATTGCCGAGGCCGTGCGCCCGACGCCGGCACCGGCACCGACATCGGCAAAACCGAAACCCGCCGAACCAGCCGCGGGCGATAAAGCGCCCGCGCCGAGCGAGGCAAAACCTTTCTTTGGCGGACTGCCGGATGATCCCGGCGTTCGCGATCCCAGGGTGGAACCGGAACCCAAGACACGGCTCCGCCTTTTCTGAAATGGAACGAAAACCGCATGTTCGAACGCTTTCAGGCATTCTTCCAGAATCTCACCGCCGACCACCCGAAGAAAGGTTTTGCCCCTGATGATCCCCGCATCGCAGTGGCAGCGCTCTGCATGCAGGTCATGGAGGCCGACGGTCAGATCAAAGCCAGCGAGAAGAAGCGGCTGCGCAAGCTCCTGAAGGAGCAGTATGCACTCGACGGCAAGCAGCTCGATGCTCTGATAGCCGCCGGCCTTGAGGCCGAAAGCTCCGCCGTCGACTATTATCGCTTCACCGCCGACCTGAAACGTCATCTCAATACCGAGCAACGCCTCGAGCTGATCGGCGTCCTCTGGGACATCGTCTATGCCGATGGCGAACGCAGCGAGATGGAAGACCATGTGATCTGGCGTATCGCCGATCTGCTCGGCGTCTCCTCGCGCGAGCGCATCCAGAAGCGGCAGGAGGCCGCCGCCAGGGTGACGGATGTCCAGGTTGCGCAAGATGATACCGACTGAGCAAAACCAGAACCGCGACGGGCGCCCGATCCTCATCGTCCTGCATCAGGAGCGGTCGAGCCCCGGCCGTGTCGGCCAATTGCTCGTCGAAAAGGGCTATCGCCTCGATATCCGTCGCCCGGTTCTGGGCCAGCCGCTTCCGACTACACTTAAAGACCATGCCGGCGCCGTCGTCTTCGGCGGGCCGATGAGCGCCAACGATCCCGATGACTTCATCAAGAAGGAAATCGACTGGATCGATGTTCCCCTGCGGGAAAAACGCCCCTACCTCGGTATCTGCCTCGGCGCGCAGATGCTGGTGCATCATCTCGGCGGCAAGGTGCAGTCGAATGCCGACGGCTCGACGGAGATCGGCTGGTATCCGCTGCACCCAACCGAGAAGGGCCGGCTGCTAATGCACTGGCCGAGAATGGTCTATCATTTCCACCGCGAGGGCTTCGAGCTGCCGCGCGGCGCCGACCTGCTGGCCGAAGGCGATGCCTATCCGAACCAGGCCTTCCGCTACGACGGCAATGCCTGGGGCCTGCAGTTCCACGCCGAACTGACCCGGGTGATGATGCATCGCTGGGTCGTGCATGGCGCCCATCGCTTCATCCTGCCGAATGCCCAGCAGGGCCGCGAACATCTCGAAGGCCGCATGCTGTTCGACGCGCCGCTGAAAGCCTGGTTGACCGAATTTCTCGACATCGTCTTCGAGGGAAAGACGGCGAAGGCGACATCCTCTATCGCCATCCGCGCATAGTCGATTCCGACTATGGAGTGGGCGCGTCCAGCGTATCGATCCTGCGCAGCTTGGGGAAACTCGACGCCCAGATCGCCGCCACGACAAGCGTTCCGATCCCGCCGATGACGACCGCCGGCACCGCGCCAAAGATCGCCGCCATCGTGCCCGCCCTGAATTCACCAAGCTCGTTCGAGGCGCCGACGAAAACCATGTTGACCGCATTGACGCGGCCGCGCAGCTGATCCGGCGTCCAGAGCGCAATCAGGCTCTCGCGGACATAGACCGACACCATGTCGGCCGCCCCCATCAGCGCCAGCGCCGCGATCGAGACTTCGGTGTTGGTCGAGACGCCGAAGATGATCGTTCCGACGCCGAACAGGGCGACGCCGATGAACATGTAGATGCCGGCGCGATGTTTGAGCGGATAGGCGGCAAGCAATACCGCCATGACGATGGCGCCAAGGCCGGGTGCGGCGCGCAGCAGTCCGAGACCCCACGGCCCGAGAGTGAGGATATCGCGTGCAAAAATCGGCATCAGTGCCGTCGCGCCGCCGAGCAGCACAGCGAAGAGATCGAGCGAGATCGCGCCGAGCACCACCTTTTCGGCGCGGATGAAACTGAAGCCGCCAAGGATCATCGCCCAGCTCTTGGTCTCGCCGGTCGTCTTCTGCACCGGTTTCGGGATCATGTAGAGAAGGGCGGCGCCAAGCACGGAAAAGATCACCGCCACCGTATAGGCGGTCGTTGCGCTGACGCCGTAGAGCAGACCGCCGAGCACCGGGCCGGTGATTGCCGCGAGCTGCCAGGACGACGAATTCCAGGCGATGGCATTGGAGAGCGCCTCCTCCGGCACGAGATTGGGTGCCAGCGACTGCACCGCCGGCGACATGAAGGCGCGCTCGATGCCGAAGATCAAAAGCACCGCGAAAACAGGCAGCGGCGTAAAGCTTCCCATCAAAGTCATCACAAGCAGCGCCAGTGTGCAGAGCGCGCTCACCAACGAGCAGAGTGCGGCAATCGCCCGGCGATTGTACCGGTCGGCCACCGAACCGGTGACGAGGATGAGCAGCAGCGACGGCAGGAACTGCACGAGACCGATCAAACCGAGATAGATCGCGCTGCCCGTCTGATCGTACATCTGCCAGCCGACGGCGACGCTGACGATCTGCTGCGAGAAGGAAAGCAGGAAGCGCGCGAAGAAGAACCGCGTGTAGGACGAATGCCGGAACGCGGCAAAACGGTCTCCGGTGGGCGAAAACGACATGGAGGTTTTCCGAGGAGACGGGCGCCGGAATAGCGGCAAAGCCGCCCGTTAAACATGATTCACCGTGCGTTTCCACACGGCACTTGCTCGTTTAGTCGCCAATGTCTACATGTCTGTCAACAACGAATTGGAGACGACGATGTTTGCGCTGTTTCAAACCATTGATTTGGCTTTGAATATTTACACCTGGATCCTGATTGCCAGTGCCATTTTTTCCTGGCTCTATGCCTTCAATGTTATCAATTCCAGCAATCAGTTCGTCAATTCGGTCGGCACATTCCTCTATAATGTCACCGAACCGGTGCTGAAGCCGATCCGTCGCCTGCTGCCGAACCTTGGCGGCATCGACATTTCGCCGATCATCCTGCTGCTGATCATCTTCTTCCTGCGCACCCTGCTTTGGACCACGCTGTACCCGCTGGTCGCTTGAGCCGTCCCTGGAGCCTTTTTGAGGACCATCTGCGCCTCGCCGTCCGGCTGACGCCGAATGGCGGGCGGGACGCGATCGATGGCATTGAGGCCGACAGCGAGGGTGAAGCGTTCCTGAAGGCACGCGTCACTGCCGTGCCCGAGAAAGGCAAGGCCAACAAGGCACTCATCCTTTTGATCGCAAAATCCCTGCGCATTCCCAAATCCAGCGTCAGCCTCGTCTCGGGTGAGACCGCGCGCAAAAAAATCCTCCGGATCGACGGCGACCCGGAGGATTTGGTAAAAAAGCTCGAGATATTTTTAGGCTGAGCGATCAGCCTTTCTTCTTGGCGCGCTCGACGGCTTCGAGGATGAGTTCGCCGGCTTCCTTGGAGTCGCCCCAGCCGAAGATCTTCACCCACTTGCCAGGTTCCAGATCCTTGTAGTGCTCAAAGAAGTGCTCGATCTGCTTCAGCGTGATCTCCGGAAGATCGGTATAGTCCTTCACCTTTTCATAGCGCAGCGTCAGCTTCGGCGACGGCACGGCGATGATCTTCTCGTCCTTGCCGGAATTGTCTTCCATCTTCAGGACGCCGATCGGGCGCACATTGATGACGCAGCCGGGAACCAGCGGGCGGGTGCTGGCGATCAGTACGTCGATCGGGTCGCCGTCTTCCGACAGCGTGTGCGGCACGAAACCATAATTGCCCGGATAGGTCATCGGCGTATAGAGGAAACGATCGACCACCAGCGTGCCGGCTTCCTTGTCCATCTCATACTTGATGGGGTGACCGCCGACCGGAACCTCGACGATAACGTTGACGTCCTCAGGTGGATTGTTGCCGATTGAAATGGCGTCGATGCGCATAAGAAACTCCCGCGAGGTTGAATTTGCTGGCAGCCAGATAATCAGTTTCATGTGGCAACGCAACATCGCACAGCGTCAATGCTTGACTGCACCGGCGCACATTCACATCAAAAGTCTCTAATAGGAGATCGTCGTAGGCAGACTCCAGCGCCGCGCGCCTTTTCAGACGCGCAAAGGACGCTACAGCATTTGAAGTGCTGCCTAATATAGGGAATAACGCAGCCGTTCAGCTCCAGATGAAGCCGATCTTCTTCAATTGCCTGTGGTCGAAACTTTCCATGCCTTCGCAGAAATCGACGCCGCCATGATTGCGGTAGAAGTCGCTGGCGTTCTCGTTTTCCTCGAGGCACCAGACAACCAGCCCGTTGCAGCCGAGCGACTTCAAGAGCCGGCGCGCCTCGCCGAACAGCATCCTGCCGAGGCCGATGCCCTGATACTCAGGCCGAAGATAAAGCTCGTAAATCTCGCCTTCCTGCGGCAAAGCGCGGGCGCGGTTGAGGCCGAGCGTCGCGTAGCCGGCGACTGTCCCGGCGACATCGAGAACCAGCAGCGTTGCCGGGCCGCGCGTTGCCTTGCGCCACCAGCTTTCGCCGCGACGCTCGATCATCTGCGTCAGTGCGCGATGGGGAATGATGCCCGCATAGGTGTGTTGCCAGGCAAGCCTGTGTGTTTCCGATATGGCTCGGGCATCTTGCGGCTCGGCCCGCCGGACATCGATCGACAACGTCTTCATAACGTTTACTCTGGTCCCGCCGAGGGCAATTAACCATATGCACAGCGGCATTGTGATCGATTGCCCACAGACTTGATATGTGGACGACGATCAAAAGTTAACGCTTTTTTAACGATTGTCACAAGATGGAATCGACGCGGCGCACAATAAAAAACCCCGGCGTGAAGGCCGGGGTTTAAAGGATTTCTGAAAGATTGCGACGCGCTTTAGGCTCTCAGAGAGCGGCCTTCGACTTTTCGAAACGCTTGCGATCGTTTGCGTCGAGATACATCTTGCGCAGACGAATATTCTTCGGTGTCACTTCCATCAGCTCGTCATCCTGGATCCAGGAGAGGGCGCGATCAAGCGTCATGCGGATCGGCGGCGTCAGCTTCACCGCTTCGTCCTTGCCGGCGGCGCGGATGTTGGTGAGCTGCTTGCCCTTCAGGACGTTGACTTCAAGGTCGTTGTCGCGCGAATGGATGCCGATGATCATGCCGGCATAGACCTTTTCGCCCGGCTCGATGATCATCGGGCCGCGATCTTCCAAGTTGAACATCGCATAGGCGACGGCTTCGCCGGGAGCGTTGGCGAGCAGCACGCCATTGACGCGACCACCGATCACACCCTTGTAGGGCTGGTAGTCGTGGAACAGGCGGTTCATGATCGCCGTGCCGCGCGTATCCGTCAGCAACTCCGACTGGTAGCCGATCAGGCCACGGGTCGGTGCGTAGAAACGCAGGCGGAGACGGTTGCCGCCCGACGGACGCAGCTCGACCATTTCGGCCTTGCGCTCGGACATCTTCTGCACGACCACACCGGAATGTTCTTCGTCGACGTCGATGACGACTTCCTCGACCGGCTCAAGAAGCTGGCCGCTTTCATCCTTGTGCATCACGACGCGCGGACGCGACACGGCAAGCTCGAAGCCTTCGCGACGCATGGTTTCGATGAGAACGGCGAGCTGAAGTTCGCCGCGGCCGGACACGTAGAACGAATCCTTGCCTTCGGCTTCTTCGATCTTCAGGGCGACGTTGCCTTCTGCTTCCTTGAAGAGACGGTCGCGGATGACGCGTGAGGTCACCTTGTCGCCTTCGGTGCCCGCCAGCGGGCTATCGTTGACGATGAAGGACATGGTGACGGTCGGCGGATCGATCGGCTGCGCCGGCAGCGGTGCGGTGATCGAAGGATCGCAGAAGGTATCGGCGACCGTGCCCTTGGAAAGGCCGGCGATCGCAATGATATCACCTTGATGCGCTTCTTCGATCGGCTGACGTTCGATGCCGCGGAAGGCGAGGATCTTGGAAATACGGCCGGTTTCGATCGTCTTGCCGTCAGCGTGGAGAACCTTCACTGCCTGGTTCGGCTTGATGGAACCGGAATTGATGCGGCCGGTGATGATGCGACCGAGGAAGGGGTTGGCTTCGAGGATCGTACCGATCATCGTAAACGGACCTTCGTGAACGGTCGGCTCCGGAACATGCTTGAGCACCAGGTCGAGAAGCGGCGTAAGACCCTGATCCTTCGGACCTTCCGGATTGACGTTCATCCAGCCGTCGCGGCCCGAACCGTAGAGGATCGGGAAGTCGAGCTGCTCGTCGGTCGCGTCGAGGTTTGCAAAGAGGTCGAAGACTTCGTTGATGACTTCTTCGTGGCGGCCATCCGGACGGTCGATCTTGTTGATCGCGACGATCGGGCGAAGGCCAACCTTCAGCGCCTTGCCGACCACGAACTTGGTCTGCGGCATCGGGCCTTCGGACGCATCGACGAGAACGATCGCGCCATCCACCATCGAGAGAATGCGCTCGACTTCGCCACCGAAGTCGGCGTGGCCGGGGGTGTCGACGATGTTGATGCGGACGCCCTTCCATTCCACCGAGGTCGCCTTGGCGAGAATGGTGATGCCGCGTTCCTTTTCGAGATCGTTCGAGTCCATCACGCGCTCAGCGACACGCTGATTTTCGCGGAACGAGCCGGACTGCTTGAGAAGCTCATCCACCAGGGTCGTTTTGCCATGGTCAACGTGCGCGATGATCGCGATATTGCGAAGTGCCATATGTGAAATCTCTGAAGCTGGGGCGCACGCTCTAGAGGGCGCGCCTATTAGTTTGGGGCGTCCATACAGTTTTTTTTGCGTTTGCGAAAGGGGGGAACGCGCAAAAGCTGCGGCAAGGCTGTCGCCCCGCCGCATCATCGCATGTCATCAAATTGTCTTAGGCGTCGCTGCCTGTCAATTCCTCGAAGGTCGAAAGTCCTTTTTTGACGAGCATCGCATCCGGGCTCGGCAGCTTGCCGCGGAAGGCCTTGTAGGCGTCCTCCGGATCGACCGAACCGCCGACGGAATAGATATTGTCCTTGAGCTTGCGCGCCATCTCACCGTTGAAGGCGTCTCCCGTCTCCTCGAAGGCGGCAAAGGCATCGGCGTCTAGCACCTCCGACCACATGTAGGAGTAATAGCCGGCCGAATAACCGCCGGAAAAGATGTGCTGGAAGTGCGGCGTCGCATGGCGCATGACGATCGACTTCGGCATGCCGATCTCGGCCAGCACCTCACCTTGCACCGCCATCGGATCCTCGACGGTCGTTCTCGTGTGAAACGCCATGTCGACCAGCGCCGACGAGGTGAACTCGACCGTATTGAAGCCGGCATTGAAGGTGCGGGCTGCAAGCACCTTGTCGAGCAGGGCCTGCGGCATCGGCTCGCCGGTTTCAACATGTACGGCATAGCGCTTCAGAATATCGGGCACCGTCAGCCAGTGCTCATAAAGCTGCGACGGCAGCTCGACGAAATCGCGCGAAACGCCGGTGCCCGCTACCGAGGGATAGGTGACGTTCGAAAGCATGCCATGCAGCGCATGACCGAATTCATGAAACAGGGTGCGGGCATCATCGAGCGACAGCAGCGCCGGCTTGCCTTCCGCCGGCTTGGCGAAGTTGCAGACATTATAGATGATCGGCAATTCGCCGTGGCGGCCGTCCTTCAGCTCCAGCCTGTGCTGCGATTGCAACGAGCTCATCCAGGCGCCTGAGCGTTTCGAGCTGCGGGCGAAATAATCGCCGAGGAACAGGGCGACGAGCTTGTCCTCGCGGTCCCTGATTTCGAACACCCTGACATCCGGGTGATAGGCGGCCACGCCCTTCTTCTCGACGGCGCGGATGCCGAACAGCCGGCCGGCCACGTCGAAGCAGGCTTCGATAATCTTCTCGAGCTGCAGATAAGGCTTGAGCTCGGCTTCGGAGAAATCGAACTTCCGCGCGCGGATCTTTTCGGCATAGTGGCGCCAGTCCCAGGGCATCACCTCGTGGTTCCGGCCTTCCTCGGCGATCAATGCCGCGATATCGACCTCCTCCTCGCCGGCGCGTTTCACCGCCCGCGCCCAGACAGCCCTCAGCAGGCCGTTCACCGCATCCGCCGTCTTCGCCATCGTGTTGTCGAGCTTCAGCTCGGCGAAATTGCCGTAGCCAAGCAGCGTCGCGACCTGATGGCGCAGCGCCAGCGTTTCCCTGATGACCGCGCGGTTGTCCGTCTCCCCGTCATTTTCGCCGCGCGCCACCCACGCTTTGAAAGCCTGCTCGCGCAGATCGCGGCGCTCCGAAAAGGTCAGGAACGGCTCGATGATCGAGCGTGACAGCGTCACCGCATATTTGCCCTCTTCGCCGCGTTCGCGCGCTGCCGCCGCCATCGCGTCACGAAGGAATTCCGGCAGGCCCTCGAGCTCGGCGCTGTCCGAAAGGACCAGTGCCCAGGCTTTCTCGTCGGCCAGCACGTTCTGGCCGAATTGCGTCCCGAGGCCGGCAAGCTTTTCATTGATCGCGGCGAGTTTTTCCTGCTCGGCCTTGTCAAGCTTGGCGCCCGATTTGACGAAGCCTTTCCAGTGGCGTTCCAGCACGCGTGTCTGTTCGAGCGTCAGGCCAAGCGTCTCGCGATTCTCCCAGAGCGTGTCGATACGGGCGAAAAGTGCTGCATTCATCCCGATCTTCGAATAGTGGCGCGACATCTTCGGCGAGATCTCCCGCTCCAGCGCCTGGATCACATCATTGGTATGCGCGCCTGCCTTGTTCCAGAACAGCGCCGAGACACGCGACAGTGCGTCGCCGGCAATCTCCAGCGCCACGACCGTATTGGCGAATGTCGGCGCATCGCCGTTTCCGGCAATTTCGTCGATTTCCCTTTCATGCGCGGCAAGTGCGGCCTCGAAGGCGGCGGCAAAATCACCGTCATCCAGGGCATCGAAACGCGGCAGGCCGTGAAGACCGTTCCAGGTCACCAGCGCCGGATTGAAATCATGTGGAGAAGGCATCGGAGAATTCCTTTTGGCATGCAGATGGATCGTCAATATAGGAGAGCCGTCGTGAAATTGGTATGTTGCCGGGTAGGGCCTTTTGCCCCGTCTGCCAATCTGATGGACGTCCGTCAATCTGGTGGACAACAATTGATACGTGAAAATTAACCAATCGTTAACGATTGACGCGAATCACGCGCAGGCGCTAGTTTTCCGATGTTCTTCTTGTAAGGGGACATGCGCCATGGAAATTTTTTCTGTGCGGTCTTCTCAGAGTTTGCTTTTTAAAAACAATCCCAATAACGCAAAAAGTTCGAAGACCTCTGATATTGAAATCGAGACCAGAGCTCCCGCCCCGGCCTCGTTCCAAATCGAAGACGAAGTTGGCGAAGGCCCGGATTTCACCGCGGTCAGCCCTGGAGAGCTGCGTAATTACGCACGCCAGAGTTTCGATAGCGGCCTGATCGATCAGAATACCTACGCGGCGATCTCCGAACCGCTACCGATGCATGCGATCGATCCGCTCGGCAACGTCATCGATCTCTCCAGCGTCACCGACGGCACCAGCTTCAATTTCCTCGATTATTACAAGAACCAGCTGCAGGTCGCCATGTCGATCGGCGATGCTAACGAGGTCCAGACGCTAAAATCGATTGTCAATTTCCTCGATGGCTGATCGGAGCATGATGCCGAAAAGTGCGCAGCGGTTTTAGGATAGCGACATGCATAACAACAAAGACAAGCGCGTCGCATGATTCAAGTTTGGCGCGACGCGCTTTAGGTCAGGCCTTGCGCCAGCCAAGCAGGCCGGGCATTGCGTGCCAGAGCGCCTGGGCGGCAAATCCCATGAAAAGCACGCCGGAGCAGCGCACGATCAATCGCTCATGGGCGCGATAGAAGCGCCGCACCGTACCGGCGCCGATGATGCCGATCAGGATGATGTCGGCCGTCACGAAGCCGACGAACGACACGCCGAGCAGCACCGGCAACGCCTCGAAATCGAGCGCGCCGGCCGAGCCTGCAACCAGTGCGGTGAAAGTGGCGAGCGCCACCGGATAACCCTTCGGATTGGTGACGCCGAAGATCAGACCGCGGCGAAACGGCCGCTCGACCACAACAAGCGCCTGCCCCTCCGCTTTCGGCTTGGCATTGACGGCGCTCCAGCCGATCCAGGCGAGGTAGAAACCGCAGGCAAGGCCGAGCAGGTCGAAGACGAAGGTTCCGATCGTCTTTGCGCCGACGATCGCGATCAGCGCCAGCGACGACCAGATGAGATCCCCGACCAGATGCCCCATCATGAAGAAGGCGCCGGCCTTGCGGCCCTGCCCGGCGCCGATACCGAGCAACTGCAGGAAGGCAGGTCCTGGAATGAGCACGTAGAAGAGCGCCGCCAGAAAGGCGCCGAAGAGCAAAGACTGCGTCATGGAAATGCTCCGGAGGATGATGACCGCAGACTAAGCGATCACAGCCATCCGTCAAGGGTGGCTACGTGGCCACGAAAGGGAGATGCAATCGCGGCAACGTCTCTCCCACAGCAGATGTTTCGCCGTGCAGTCCGCCACCCATTCGATGAGAAAGGGGCAGCCGATGCACTCAAATTCTTCGATCGAACACAGCAACTGGCGTCTTCAACCGATAGAGTGTCGTCGGTCGCCGGGCCCGCTCAGTCTGCCGCTTTTCGCCCTCGACCGTTTCGAGCAGATCGAGATCGTTGATCTTGCGGCGAAAGGCACTTTGATCCAGCCGTTCACCCATGACCATTTCATAGATTGCCTGCAGTTCCGACATTGTGAAGACCTCTGGAAGCAGCCTCGCGGGAATGGTCGAGTATGCGCCCTTGCCGCGCAACCGCTCCAGCGCGGCGGTGACGATCCCATTGTGGTCGAAGGGCAGTTCGCCTGCCGCCTCGGCCGGCCGCAATTCGAGAGGGCTTGTGCCGCCAGCCAGTGCTCCCTGTGGGACCAATGCAAAATACGCAATCGATACCGACCAGTCGCGGGGGTCGCGCCGCGCCGAAGCGAAGGTTCCGAGCTGTTCGAAGAATATGCCCTCGAGCCCTGCCTTGGCCTTGAGGATGCGCCGCACGGCTGCCTCCGCATCGACATCCTCGTCCGTATGCACATAGCCGCCAATCAGCGCCGGAACGCCGGCAAACGGCTCGGCGGACCGCGGCAGCAACGCGACACACAATCGTCCTTCGTGCAGCGTCAGCAAAACGATGTCGACTGTCACGATCGGCCGTGCAAATTCATCCTCTGCCATCAGCATCCTCCCGGCCAGTGTTGTCCTGGTCCTCATAGCGGCCGACCGAAAAAATAACAATTTGCAAATAGCAACTTGCAAAATGCACTTTGCAAGTTTATATCATGATCAACGAAAGGCGGCGGGTGACACCGGAGCCGATCGCCAGGCAATAAGCAAAGGAGTGATGCCATGGGTATGGGACGTTTCAGCACGGGCGACTGGGCCGCCTACAATGCGCGCCATGTGGATGGCCGCAGCCGGTCCGAGGTATTCGGTGCCACCGGCATCGATCCGCAGTTCGATCCGGCGCGTTTTTCCACCCGCGAGAGCCGCGACAGCGCCTACAATCCGCAATCGACCCCGATTATTCTAGCCTCGGATGTAACTGGCTCGATGGGCATGATCGCTCATGAGCTCATGCGCGGCGGGCTCATCACCCTGACATCGGAGATCTACGACCGCCGCCCGGTGTCCGATCCACATATCATGGTGGCAGCGGTCGGAGATGCGTTTACCGATGCGGCCCCTCTGCAGGCCACCCAGTTCGAGGCCGATATCTCGCTTGCCAGCCAGATCCGCGCCTTGTGGCTGGAAGGCAACGGCGGTGGCAATGATGGCGAGAGCTACAGCGCCGCCCACCTTCTGGCGGCCCTCAAGACCTCGACCGATGCCTTCGAAAAGCGCGGCCGCAAGGGCTATCTCTTCACGATTGGCGACGAACCGGTTCACAACGGCCTGGCCGCCCACCAGATCGCGCGCATCTTTGGCATCGAACCGCCGCGCGGTCTAAGCGCCCGGGAATGCCTTGCGATGGCGCAGAGGTCCTACGAGGTCTTCCACATCGTCATCCGCGAGGGCTATGCGGCCACGAGGCTCGACCGGGTGCTCGAGAGCTGGCAGCCATTGCTACCTGGCCGCACTTTCGTGCTCGATGATCACAGACGCATTGCTGAACTGGTGGTTTCGATCATCGAGATCACCGAGGGTCGGGATCCGGGCGACGTGGCCGCAAGCTGGCCCGGTGCGGCAGCGGCAGCCGTCGCCAAGGCCATCGGCATTCGTCCGAAGCGGCGCCTGCTGCCCTTCTTCTAAGCCAGACCTTCCAAAGCCCGGGGCGATGGCTCTGGGCGCCATCTTGAGGAGCAGCATGATGAGTACCCAAGCACAGGCCGTGATCGGCGCGCTTTATGGCGATGAAGGCAAAGGACTGATGGTCGATTGCCTTGCCGCGGCCACGCCGGGGGCCGTGGTGGTTCGCAGCAATGGCGGCGCCCAAGCCGGCCACACCGTGGTTGGTGCCGCGGGCGCCCGCCATGTCTTTCATCATGTCGGCTCCGGCAGCTTTGCCGGGGCGGCCACACATTTCAGCCGTTTCTTCGTCGCCCATCCGATGCTGCTGCTCGACGAGCTGGCGGCCCTCGGCCAGCTTGGTGTGACGCCGAAGATCAGCAGCGATCCACGTGCCTTGGTAACGACGCCGTTCGACGTCATCATCAACCAGGCCTTGGAGCTGGCACGCGGCACCGCCCGCCACGGCAGTTGCGGCCTCGGCTTCGGCGAGACCATCGAGCGCAATCTGCGCCCGGAATTCGCCCTCTCGACGAAGGATCTGTTCCGCCCCGATCTGCGCGCCCGCCTTGTCTCCATCCGCGACGCCTGGGTACCAGTCCGGCTTGCCGCGCTGGGCATCACCGCCTTGCCCGCAGAACTCGCCACCGCGCTGGCCGACGACATCACCATCGGCCACTTTGAGGCCGATTGCGCCGCCTATCTCGACCGCGTCACGCTCTGGCCCGACCGACGGCTGTGCGAACGCGGCACCATCATCTTCGAGGCCGCCCAAGGTTTGCTGCTCGATCAGGATAGTGGCGCCTTTCCACACGTCACCCGTTCGAATACCGGGCTCGCGAACATGCTCGCTATCGCCGTCGAGGCCGGTATCACAGAGCTGGACGCAACATATGCGACGCGCTGCTACACCACCCGGCATGGCGCAGGGCCCCTCAAGGGCGAAGTTTCCGCGCTCCCCGGCATCAATGTCGCAGATCCCACCAATGCGCCAAACGAGTGGCAGGGTACCTTAAGGCTCGCCCCGCTCGATCTCGGCGTGTTGCGCGAGGCCATTGCACACGATCTGGCATTGGACCGCGGCGGTATCGCCGTCAAAGCCGGGCTGGCAGTGACTTGTCTCGATCAGGCGGACGATGGCTTTGCCGTGACGGATAACGGAGAGGGAATGCGGCTAGACCCTGCCAAAGCGGCATCGCGCATAGCCAATCTTGTCGGCTTGCCGCTCTGGGCCGAAAGCTGGGGACCGCGTCGCGGTGATGTCAGGCTGCATGTGGCTGCAGTCGCCGCGTGAATCGCGGAGCAATAAAAGAGCCCGCGCAGCGATGCCGGCGGGCTGATATCCGGTTCGAAGGTGAACCGTGATTATTTCCCGAGGTTGCGTTTGGCGAGCGTGCGCAGGCGCAGGGCATTGAGCTTGATGAAGCCGGCCGCATCCTTCTGGTCGTAGGCGCCCTGATCGTCCTCGAAGGTGACGAGCTTGTCGGAATAGAGCGACTTTTCGCTTTCGCGGCCGATGACCATGACATTGCCCTTGTAGAGCTTCAGCGTCACTTCGCCTTCGACATGCTCCTGGCTCTTGTCGATCAGCGCCTGCAGCATCTCGCGCTCCGGCGAGAACCAGAAGCCGTAATAGATCAGCTCGGCGTAGCGCGGCATGATCTCGTCCTTGAGATGGGCGGCACCGCGGTCGAGGGTGATCGATTCGATGGCGCGATGCGCCGAAAGCAGGATGGTGCCGCCTGGTGTCTCGTAGACACCGCGCGACTTCATGCCGACAAAGCGGTTCTCGACGAGGTCGAGACGGCCGATGCCGTTGTCACGGCCGTAATTGTTGAGTGTCGCGAGCAGCGTCGCTGGGCTCATGCGCACGCCATTGATCGAAACCGCGTCACCCTTTTCGAAGCCGACCTTGATGGTCGTTGCCTTGTCGGGTGCGGCCTCAGGCGAAATGGTGCGCATATGCACATATTCAGGCGCCTCCTGAGAGGGGTCCTCGAGAACCTTGCCCTCGGAAGAGGAATGCAGAAGGTTGGCGTCGACGGAGAATGGCGCCTCGCCCTTCTTGTCCTTGGCAACCGGGATCTGATGCTGCTCGGCGAAGGCGAGCAGGTCGGTGCGGCTCTTGAACGCCCAGTCGCGCCACGGCGCGATGATCTTGATGTCGGGGTTCAGGGCATAGGCCGACAGTTCGAAACGGACCTGGTCGTTGCCCTTGCCGGTCGCGCCATGGGCAATCGCATCCGCACCCGTCTTGCGGGCGATATCGATCAGATGCTTGGAAATCAAAGGCCGGGCGATCGAGGTGCCGAGCAGGTAGACGCCCTCGTAAACGGCATTGGCGCGGAACATCGGGAAGACGAAATCGCGCACGAATTCCTCGCGCACATCCTCGATGTAGATCTCCTTGATACCGAGCATCTCGGCCTTCTTGCGCGCCGGCTCCAGCTCTTCGCCTTGGCCGAGATCGGCGGTGAAGGTGACGACTTCGGCGCCGAGCTCCGTCTGCAGCCACTTCAGGATGATCGAGGTGTCGAGGCCGCCGGAATAGGCGAGAACGACTTTCTTCACGTCTTTGTATGATGCCATGATGATGAGGTCCGTTGCATAAAAGGCCGGCGAAAACCCGGTGTCGCGGCACTTTTAGCGAGATTGGCGCGTGACGCAAGGCCAAGTGCGACGCTGATGGTGCCGATACCGTTTGACAGCGCCAAAGCGGAGCCCATATTCGCCTGCGTCCGCAAATGCTCGAGGAGAGGCTGCCCCGTGACGAATATTCAAGACATTTTCAAGAAGTCCAATGTTGCCGTCATCACCGGCGGCGCCTCCGGCATCGGTCTTGCCGCGGCGAAATATTTCGCCGGACGCGGCATGAGCGTCGCCATCGCCGATCTCGGCGGCGATCGGCTGGCCGACGCCGCCAATGAACTCAAGGCCATTGCCGGCGAGGAAAATGTGATGGCGGTCGAGACCGACGTTGCAGTCAAGGAATCCCTGGAGGCACTCGAGCGCGCCGTGCTCCAGCGTTTCGGCCGTGTGCACGTGCTGATGAACAATGCCGGCATCGGCCCGGAAACCTCGATCTTCAGCCCGCAGGCGAACTGGGACCATATCTTCGCCGTCAACCTGATGGGTGTGATCAACGGCACGCGTACCTTCGGCCCGAAGATGCTGTCGCACGGCGAGCCCGGCCTGATCATCAACACCGGCTCCAAGCAGGGCATCACCACGCCGCCCGGCAACCCCGCCTACAACATCTCCAAGGCTGGTGTGAAAGTCTTCACCGAAGCCTTGCAGCATGAGCTTCGCAACACCGAAGGCGGAAAGATCTCCGCCCATCTTCTGATCCCAGGCTTCGTCTTCACCGGCCTTACCAAGGGCGACCGCGCGGAAAAACCGGCTGCCGCCTGGACGCCGGAACAGACCGTCGATTTCATGGTCGAAAGCCTGGAACGTGGCGATTTCTATATTCTCTGCCCTGACAATGACGTGGCGCGTCCGGTCGACGAACGCCGGATGGCCTGGGCGGCCGGCGATATCATCGAGAATCGTCCGCCGCTGTCACGCTGGCACAAGGACTTCGCCGACAAGTTCAAGGCCTTCCTCGACCAGAAGTAATCGGCACCATCAGAAGGTTTGATTGGTAATTTTCTGAAA
This sequence comes from Rhizobium sp. PRIMUS64, assembly GCF_023006465.1. NCBI lineage: Bacteria > Pseudomonadati > Pseudomonadota > Alphaproteobacteria > Hyphomicrobiales > Rhizobiaceae > Rhizobium > Rhizobium sp. PRIMUS64. The sequence goes on from NZ_JALBGX010000114.1 coordinate 19,261, forward strand.
GCTGGGTAAGAGATCCCCAGATCCTTTCCGGCTTTCAGAGTGTGTCATGGATTTCCTGCCCAGCCTGCCGACCCTTCTCGCCTTTGCCGCCGCGACGCTGCTGCTCGCGGCGACCCCAGGCCCCGACATGACGCTGTCGATCAGCCGCGCACTGGCCCAGGGCAAGAAGGCGGCTCTCTTCGTTGTCGTCGGCACCAGCCTCGGCATCGTCGTCCACACCATGCTGGTCGCTTTCGGGATTTCGGCGCTGATCACCGCCTCGCCGACCGCCTTCCTGATCCTGAAGACCGGCGGTGCTGCCTATCTGCTTTGGCTGGCGGTGCAGGCGATCCGCTTCGGTTCGAAGCTCACCGTCGCCAAGGTCGAGGAGCAGAAGGGCACGCCACTTTCGAACATCTCCTCGGGCTTCTGGGTCAATCTTCTGAACCCCAAGGTCATCATCTTCTTCATGACCTTCCTGCCGCAGTTCGTCAGCGCCGGCGATCCAGCCGTCACCCAAAAGCTGCTCTTTCTCGGCTTCTGCTTCATTCTGATCGGCATGCCGGTCAACGCCAGCGTCGTCTTTGCCGCCGACTGGCTGGCCTCCTGGCTGCAGAATAACAAGAAAGTGCTGCGCGGCATGGACTATACCTTCGCCGGCGTCTTCTCGGTCTTCGCCGCGAAGATCCTGCTCACCCAGGCGAGGTAAGCCCGCAGACATTTACCCGATCAGCCCGCTGTCGGCCTTAGCCGATCAGCAGGGCGTCATCATCCAGCGTCTGCCCGCGCATCTTGCGGAACATCGCGATCAGATCCTCGACCTGCAATGTCTTGCGGCTGTCGCCGGCGACATCGAGCACGATCTCGCCGCCATGCAGCATCACCGTCCGGTGGCCATAGTCGAGCGCCTGGCGCATCGAATGCGTCACCATCAGCGTCGTCAGCTTGCGCTCGGAAACGATTTTCTGGGTCAGGCCCATGATGAATTCTGCCATGCCGGGGTCAAGCGCCGCCGTATGTTCGTCGAGCAGCAGCACTTCCGAGCCCGCCAGCGTCGCCATGACAAGCGAGACCGCCTGCCGCTGGCCGCCGGAAAGCAGGTCCATCCGATCCTTCATGCGGTTCTCCAGCCCGAGATTGAGCTCGGCGATCCTCTCGCGAAAATGCTCGCGCCGTTTTGCGCCGAGGGCGGAGACGAGCCCGCGCCGCTCGCCGCGCCGCGCCG